>CAYVAP010000011.1:0-21225 GCA_964449365.1 uncultured Bacteroidia bacterium | reverse complement strand
CCTTGTACCTTATTCCCCTATCCCCTCATTCCCCTGACCGTTCATATAGGTGAATGGAAAGTGAAAAGTGGAAAGTGGAAAGTGAAAAGTGAAGAGTGAAAAGTGGAAGGTTAAAAGTTACTGGCCATTCCGTTTTCGAGGGCTGGTTTCTGTGGCTCTTTTCACCCCCGTAACTCCCTCCAGGAGGCCTTCAGACAGGGTTGAGCTTTGCTCAACAACCTTCAACCTTCAACTTTTCACTGAAAAACATCAGACCACCGGCGCACCTTTGATCTTCTCGAAGGCTTGTTCGAAGTCCTCTTTGAGATCGTCGATGTGCTCGATGCCCACCGAGATACGCAGCTTGGTAGGGGTCACTCCGGCGGCGAGTTGTTCCTGCTCGTTGAGCTGCTGATGCGTGGTAGAGGCGGGGTGAATGATCAGGGTTTTGGCGTCGCCTACGTTGGCGAGGTGGCTGACCAGGCTCAGGCTGTTGACGAACTGGATAGCGTCCTCGCGGCTACCGTTGAGTTCCATCGAAAAGACCCCTCCAAAGCCGTGTTGCAGGTACTTTTTGGCTCGCTCATGGTAGGGGCTATGGGCTAAGCCTGGATAGCTGACGGCTTTGACCTGTGGATGCTGATCAAACCACTGCGCCAGCGTCAGGGCATTGTCGGCGGTGCGCTGCACCCGCAGCGAGAGGGTCTCTACCCCTTGAATCAACAGGAAAGAGTTGAAGGGGCTAGGGGCAGGCCCGAAGTCGCGCAGGCCCTCGACCCGAGCACGGATGGCAAAGGCCACGTTGGGCAGGCCCAGGGGATTGTTGGGCCCAAATACCTCATTGAAGACCATGCCGTGGTAGCCCTCTGAGGGCTCGCTGAAGCCGGCAAACTTGCCATTGCCATAGTCGAAATTGCCGCCGTCGACGATGATGCCGCCGATGCTGGTGCCGTGGCCGCCGATCCATTTGGTGGCGGAGGAGGTCACGATGTCGGCCCCCCATTTGATGGGCTGGCAAAGGTAGCCCCCTGCGCCGAAGGTATTGTCTACCACCAGCGGGATGCCGTGCCGGTGAGCTAGTTCGGCCAGAGCCTCAAAGTCGGGTACGCTGTACTCGGGGTTGCCGATGGTCTCGACATAGATGGCCTTGGTCTTCTCGTCGATCAGAGGCTCGAAGCTCTCGGTCTTTACCCCATCGGCCCAGCGCACCTGAATGCCCAGGCGCTTGAAAGCCACTTTGAACTGGTTGTAGGTGCCGCCGTAGAGGTGTGAGCTAGACACGAAGTTGTCGCCTGCTTCCATCAGGTTGTTGAGGGCGAGAAACTGTGCCGCCTGACCCGAGGCTACTGCCAGGGCCATCACCCCGCCTTCCAGCGCTGCGATACGCTTTTCGAAGACATCGTTGGTGGGGTTCATGATGCGGGTGTAGATGTTGCCAAATTCTTTGAGGGCAAAGAGATTGGCCGCGTGGTCGCTGTCTTTGAACAGATAAGAGGTAGTTTGGTAAATGGGCACCGCGCGAGACATGGTGGTTTCGTCTACTTCCTGTCCGGCGTGCAGTTGCAGGGTTTCGAAGCGATAGTTTTGACTCATGAGGACAATTGGTTGATATGGGTTATGATCGATATTTGCAATGCTTGGCATAGGGGAGTGAGCCATTTTGCCTGGCAAAACAGGCAAAGCGGGAGAGGTGGGATCAGGACAAGCTCAGTCGCTTGTGAGCCTAACCCTCAGGCACAACAACAGCAGACAATACCTACTGGTTTGCTGAAGGCAAGGAGGTAACAAAATGGTGAGAAGGGTAGGGGAGTCATATCTTTTGTCGATCAGTTAAAAAGGGCTGCCTATCATTCCCGAAGGAAGCTGGATGGGGCACCTTTCGATTAGAAGGTTGCCAGCGGATCATCGAGCCAGATCTCTCGCCGCATTCTTTATAGACCGCCGCTGGTTAACTCAATAGATATGACCAGTGCGGATAATGTAAAGGTAGTGGTTAGCTCCTAAAAAACCAATTCCCTTTTCTGCATCGGTTGAGTCGTCGGCATGGCGACGGGGAGAGCTACCTTTTCTTTGGCGATCTTCTCATTCTAAAAGCTAATCCTTTTTTATAGTTCGATCAAAAGCGTAACTTAGCTATCAGAACCTCTCAAATTACCAAAACCAATCTATTAAAAGTATGAGAAGATTTACACTCCTGTTGGCGCTGGTCTTTACCTTAGGGTATACCGTGGCCCAGCAGGCTCGTATTGCTCCCCACGCGGACCAAGTAGCTTTCCCGATTCAGCAAGAAAATTATGAACCAGAAACGGCGGTTCAGGCCATCCAGGCTGGCTCTACCACGACCTCATCGCCCTATACCGTCGGCGCAAAGACGCTTGGGAATGTGACCGCCACGAAGGTGGGAGAAGGTCCCAATGCTTACGGGGGATTGTCGACTTCGGTCAATCAGATCACCCACCTCTCTTCCCTGAATTATATGTCTGTCATCTTTCGCCACAATAACGGCGAGTGTGGCGGTCAGAGTGGTCAGTATCGGTACTCATACTCGACCGATCTGGGTCAGACTTGGCTTGACAATACCAGCGGTGCCAGTTCCTGCTTTGGTTATGGCCCCCTCAATCCTGCTCACTTCCAGGCTGGGCGCTATCCCAGCATGTTTGCTTTTTTGCCCAGCGGGCAAAGCGCGCTCAGCGAGGTTCGGATGGCTTATGGCGGTTGGAGTCATAATGGAGTAAACAATAACACCAACATACAATGGACCGGAAACGTTACCGGAGTGGTAAAAGATCCCACGAATTTTGGTACCCCCTCTACCAATGTTACCCAAGAGGCTTACCCCATGTACCTGCAAGGTGGCATCGACTATGGATCCACTAATATGGTAGAGCGTATTCCTGGCGAATATTGGATACCATTGGTCAACCGAGATCCAGGTTCCAATAACCTTGGCAACATCGATCTTTGGAAAGGAGTATATGATGCCACCGGCGATACCCTTTCCTGGTCGTTGGCTACGGTCATCAACTCTGATCATGCTACCCCCAATGACCCTACCGTAGGATCGCCCAACATGGCCTTTAGCCCTGATGGACAAAGTGGGGTTTTGATCTGGAGTGGCGATTTGGCGAGTAATAATCCTGGTGGCGTAGATTCATCCTCTGCCTTGATTTACACCCGTACGCTAGACGGAGGTGCCACTTGGGATACGCCTGATGAGTTCGATTTTCTCAATTACCCCGCATTGACTGACTCGCTTCAGTCGCTGCTGTTTATTAACACTGCGGGCGACACCGTACCTTTCAGTACCGGAGCTGGCACCCTCTCATTTACGAGTGATGTCGTAGTGGATGCCAACGGTATGCCTCACGTCATTGCACGAGTGGCTACTGCCCAAACCAACGAAGACGACGGGACGGTTTCTCCGTTGGGAAACTTCATTTATCCCGGTCTGCCCAAATTTTTGCTGGATTTTACCCTTGATCCTAGCGGAGAATGGAACGGCATATTTCTGAGCCCGATTGCCTGCTGGGTGGGCGAATTTCTGGCGACTCCTGATCCGATTTCAGTCGACGTATGGTGTCAGGCTTCTCGCTCGGCTGATGGGACAAAGATTTTCTTTTCCTGGACCGATACAGATACCACTGGTGTCGGAGGAAATGACAACATCAACCCCGATCTGTTTGGCCGTATGCTGGATATCAACACCATGCAGTTGAGTCCCACCATCGATTGGACCGACGGCGACCCCAACTGGGATGGATCCGTTCTGCTGCCTACGGTGGATCCGGTCGCCCTCGATGACGGGGCTGGCCTCTTTACGGTGCCTACCATGGTGTCGGAGTTTACCGATGCAGGTCAGACTACCGGATACTGGTACTTCTCTGATATTCAATACGATGCTAGCACCGCAACCATCCCAGTAAATTGGGCATCCAACTGCTTCCAGTCTACCCTAGCTGATGCGCCCACCGTTACCGAGCCCAACTGTGGCAACTCCGACGGAGTGATCAACCCCAATATCACGGGTGGCGTCGCGCCTTTTACCTATAGCTGGAACACGGGTGCAACCTCGGCAAGCCTCACGGGCCTCAACCCTGGCACCTACTCTTACGTGGTCACCGATGCGGAAGGCTGTAGCGTCTCTGGCGAAATTCTCCTCGAATCAGCCTCGCCGGTAACGGCTACCCCTCAGGTGATCTCTGATATCAGTTGCGCTGGTCTCAGCGATGGCTCTGCGGCTCTGGAAATGGCCGATGGTACTGCTCCTTACAGCTTTGTCTGGGGCAATGGCGAGACCGACTCGATTGCCACCCAACTGCCGGCGGGCACCACGACCGTGGAGGTTACCGATGCGGCTGGCTGTGTGATTTTTGCTGAGGTAGCGGTGTCTGAACCTGCGGCCCTGGTGGTTGACGATGTTACTGATGGCGTCGTGACCTGCTTTGGCGATAGCGACGGCGAGGTATCGGCGGCTGCCTCGGGCGGTACTGGCAACCTCAGCTATAGCTGGGACGATGGATCCACCGGGGCGACGGTTTCTAACCTGCCTGCGGGCACCTACGAAGTAACCGTAACCGACGAGAATGGCTGTACGGCCACGCAGAACGCAACGGTCGCTCAGCCTGCTGCACTTGGTCCGCAACTGATTGCGATCCCCGCTTTTAGCCCCAACAGTGGTTCTATCACCATTGACCCCACCAACGGGCCTGGCAATGGGCCTGAGTATACTTACACCATCAGCCTGGACAACGTATTGGGACTCCCGCCGGCGGATCCCTTCGACACCACCTTCACCAGCCTCAATCCCAACGGCGAAGCCTTCATCGGGCTCTGTGGCGGTACCTACACCGTGATCGTCGAAGACGTGAAAGGCTGCCTGGACACCGGATCGGTAACCGTAGAAGCGAGCCCCAATGCGTACTGTGCGCAGGCCGATACCACCACGGCGATCAACGGTACCAAAGGCCTGAGCCGCTTCAACGTCTACCCCAATCCTGCGGAGGGCATGTTGCAGGTTGAGCTAGAGTTGGTAGAGATGGGCGACCTCGTGTTGGAAGTCGTCAATACCCAAGGGGAAGCGGTAGCGACCCGTCGCGTGAGCCGCGTACCCAGCTACCAGACCACCTTTGACCTGAGCCACGTGGCTGGCGGCATGTACTTGCTGCGGGTTACCACCTCGCAAGGCACTCAGTCGACCAAAGTGATGCTGCGCTAGTGCTTCGCATTCGAAATTCGCAATTGAAAGTGCTTCTGGCCAATGTTTTATGTGAATTTCGAATGGTTAATTACTTCACTCCTAAGGCGCTAGGTATCATATCTTTTTGGAAAGCCCTCTCAAGTGATTGAGAGGGCTTTCTTTTGGTCTGAGGTCAAGGCAAAAGGGCAAGTAATTCGAAATTTGTGATTAGTCATTCGCAATCGAAAATCACCCTGGCCGTTTGGCGCGGCCATTGAGTAAGCCGATGTGAAAGGGGGGCGGGTAAAAGTTCTACGTAGTGCCTGTCCACCCCCATATCCCCCTCAAGGATGACTTATCGCTCGGTTGAGCTTCGTTCAGCCCCTCGGCCAGGCCCCGGGCTACGGGGGTAAACAGAGGCCAAAAAGAAAACTGTCGTACACCCTACGAAGGGCCGGGCTGTGCCAAAGCCCCCTTATGGCCCCTATGCCCCAAAGCATTTCCTGCCAAACGGAGTAGCCTACCGTGTACCCTCGTGTCCAGTGATCAGTCAACTGATTACCAGGGATTTAAGCCCCAAACTACGAACTGAATACTTCGAACTTCCTTTCACCAGCTCAAAACCTGATCATTGCGTAACCAATCTCAAAGATTGTCTTTGCTTGTCAAGATATATTTCTGTGGCAGGGCTGGATTTTTTATAATTCCGGCAAAAGCGTAAATTAGAATGTTAAATCCTTTTACTACCAAAATCTTTAATCAGTAAGATATGAGAAGATTTACTTTGATGCTTGTGGGAATGTTGACTGCACTGGGCTTATCCGCTCAGGCTCAGCGGGTTGTTCCTGCGGATGCGCAAGAAGCCCTGCAGGCCGTTCCCCTCAACCAAGAGATCGTGGAGCGCCCCGGTCCTGCTACGCCTTCGTTGCCGCCGGTTGGTACCCAAGTGGTGTCCAATATCACTGCCACCCAGATTGGGCAGGCTACGAATGCTTTTAGTTCACTCTCTACGGGTGTGAATCAGTTGAGCCACATTACTTCGGCCAACTTCATGGTGGCAATTTACCGACATGATCTGAACACCTGTGGTGGAGAATCGGGCCATTATCGCTATTCATTTTCTACTGACCTGGGAGCTACCTGGGATATCGGAGCCGCTGGGACCGACCCCACCGCTTGTTATGGTTATGGTAGATTGAATAATGCTTTTCAGGAGACGGGTCGATTTCCCAACGTCATCGCGCATCTCCCGACCGGGCAGACTTTGGCCGACAGCATCGACCTGATTTTTACTGGTCGCCATTTTCCGCTAGGTGGTGGTCTCCCCTGGACCGGCTGCCTATTTGGCACAGTAGACGACGCTACCAATTGGGTATCAGAGACTAACAATGTGGTGCAGGAAAACTATCCGATGGCATCTACCGAGGATGAAGGCTCTACCAACCTAGTCGAAAGAGTGCCCGGGGAATATTGGGTTCCTTCTTCGACTTTGAGCGGAACCCCTGCGTTGGATGGAAATGTAAATCTCTGGAAAGGGGTATACAATAATACCACCGGCGTTGTAGATTGGAGTGTAGCTACTACCCTCACCCCTAATAGTTTTGAGCCGACCGCCGCCGATGTCAATCGGGTCATTTCAAACGCTGTGATGGGCTTCAGTCCTGATGGTCAGGATGGGATCGTGGCCTGGCTAGGAGACCTGGCGGCCCCTGCTGGTAGCCCCTTTGGCAGTGATTCTGCGCTCACTATCGTATACTCCCGCACCAGCGATGGGGGAAATACTTGGGGGCCAGTAGAGGAGATCAACATGCTTAGCTATCCAAACTTGATCGACTCGCTTCAAAGTTTTTGGATCAACGTCCTCACCGCAACTGGCGACACGGTACCATCGAGTGCAGGGGTGCCTACCACAGGCTTTGACCTCGACTTGACCGTTGATGCCAACGGCAACCCACACGTGATCGTGCTGGTTGGGTCCGCAGCGACTAACCTCGCTGATGGTACCATTAACTTTCCGCCTACTTATTCGATCTTCAGTGGATTACGTAAATTTGTCATTGACTGGACCATTGATCCTGCTGGCGACTGGAACGGCATCGTGTTAGGATCGCCTGCTACCTTCCGAGGGGAATTCGTGGGTATCTCAGTAGACCCCTACGTACAGGCCTCCCGCTCTGAAGATGGTACCAAAGTCTTCCTGTCGTGGACCGATACTGACACCACAGGGAACTTTGGCACGGATGACAACCTGAACCCCGACCTGTTTGGTCGCATGATTGATGTGAACACCAGTCAGATCTCTCCCACTATCAACTGGACCGATGGCGATGCCAACTGGGATGGGGCTGCCTTGATGCCTACTGTGGACCCCATTGCTCTGTTTGACGGCACGGCTACCTACACCGTTCCCACCATGGTATCTAGCTTCACCGACGGGCTGGCTACCACTGGCTATTGGTACTTCTCCAACATCGCGTACGGCAACAGTTCCACGACGCTGCCGATCGACTATCTCTCCAACTGCTTCCAGTCTACCCTAGCTGATGCGCCCACCGTTACTGAGCCCAACTGTGGCAACTCCGACGGAGTGATCAACCCTAATATCACGGGTGGCGTCGCGCCTTTTACCTATAGCTGGAACACGGGTGCAACCTCGGCAAGCCTCACGGGCCTCAACCCTGGCACCTACTCTTACGTGGTCACCGATGCGGAAGGCTGTAGCGTCTCTGGCGAAATTCTCCTCGAATCAGCCTCGCCGGTAACGGCTACCCCTCAGGTGATCTCTGATATCAGTTGCGCTGGTCTCAGCGATGGCTCTGCGGCTCTGGAAATGGCCGATGGTACTGCTCCTTACAGCTTTGTCTGGGGCAATGGCGAGACCGACTCGATTGCCACCCAACTGCCGGCGGGCACCACGACCGTGGAGGTTACCGATGCGGCTGGCTGTGTGATTTTTGCTGAGGTAGCGGTGTCTGAACCTGCGGCCCTGGTGGTTGACGATGTTACTGATGGCGTCGTGACCTGCTTTGGCGATAGCGACGGCGAGGTATCGGCGGCTGCCTCGGGCGGTACTGGCAACCTCAGCTATAGCTGGGACGATGGATCCACCGGGGCGACGGTTTCTAACCTGCCTGCGGGCACCTACGAAGTAACCGTAACCGACGAGAATGGCTGTACGGCCACGCAGAACGCAACGGTCGCTCAGCCTGCTGCACTTGGTCCGCAACTGATTGCGATCCCCGCTTTTAGCCCCAACAGTGGTTCTATCACCATTGACCCCACCAACGGGCCTGGCAATGGGCCTGAGTATACTTACACCATCAGCCTGGACAACGTATTGGGACTCCCGCCGGCGGATCCCTTCGACACCACCTTCACCAGCCTCAATCCCAACGGCGAAGCCTTCATCGGGCTCTGTGGCGGTACCTACACCGTGATCGTCGAAGACGTGAAAGGCTGCCTGGACACCGGATCGGTAACCGTAGAAGCGAGCCCCAATGCGTACTGTGCGCAGGCCGATACCACCACGGCGATCAACGGTACCAAAGGCCTGAGCCGCTTCAACGTCTACCCCAATCCTGCGGAGGGCATGTTGCAGGTTGAGCTAGAGTTGGTAGAGATGGGCGACCTCGTGTTGGAAGTCGTCAATACCCAAGGGGAAGCGGTAGCGACCCGTCGCGTGAGCCGCGTACCCAGCTACCAGACCACCTTTGACCTGAGCCACGTGGCTGGCGGCATGTACTTGCTGCGGGTTACCACCTCGCAAGGCACTCAGTCGACCAAAGTGATGCTGCGCTAATCTGAGTTCGCTCACGTAATCTCAACCTGAAAAAAGCCCCTTCCGCAATGGAGGGGGCTTTTTTTGATGGCGTGGTCGCACAATGGTATTCCTGCTCGCTAGGCTGTGGGGATCATTCAGGCGGTTTCTTCTGACGAAAGACTGCGTTGTTCTTTCTCTTCGTGATAAGCCGCCAGATCGATGGCCGCATTGAGCTCAAAGCCGATCAGCAGCATGATCGAGATGTAGTAAAACCACACCATGAGCAGAATGATAGCCCCTAGCGAGCCATAAAGCCGGTCGAAGTGGGCAAAGTTGGCGAAGTAGTAGCGTAGACCAATCATGGCAAAGAGCATGAGGGTGCCTGCTGCGACCGAGCCGGGCGAGAAAAATTTCCAGCGCTGTTTGGTAGCAGGCGCTAGGTAGTAGAGCCAAGAGATCGTCAGAAAAATCACCCCCGTGGTGATAAGTAGCCCCGTAGTCTGGGTAAAAAAACTGCGCCAGCCATCCGACATCCAATCGAGGCGCTGCATGCCATCGAAGAGCGCGGCCAGCCCAATTTGCCCCAGCACCCCCGCCAAAATGATCAAGGCGAGCGCCATGAAAATCAGCAAGGCCGTGCCGTAGAGCTCCAAGACGTTGCGACGCTTGAAGACCTCCTCGCGCTTGGTAAAAGCCTTCATCATCGCAATGATGCCCCGGGTAGCCCCCCAAAGAGCGAGCAGAATCGACACGATGATCAGCCCTATGCTTCCACTCTGATCGAAGTAGTTGCTCACCATATCCTGTACCATCTGGTATAGGTCGCTCTCGGTGAGTCCCTGATCGGAAGCAGAAGCAATGGCCAAAAACTGAAGCAGAAAATGCAGGGCTTTTTCTTCTAAATCATCCACCGGGAAGCGAGGCAGGACGAGAAAGGCTAGCAGCAGGCAAGGAAAGAGGCTGAAAAAAAATTGGTAAGACATCGCTGAGGCGAGCAGCGTGAACTTACTGTCCGAAAGAGCCCGAAAGAAAAAGCGCAACACGTCGTACAAGCCCATGCCTTGAAAGCCCGGCAATTTGATGCGGCGCAGCCAGATCAAGATCTGCCAGATGCTACGGGTGATGAGATGTCGAAGCGCTTGCATAGGCAATGGATCAGGCCGAAGGAGCATCTTCAGGCCAGTGCCGATCCACGGCCTCGGCCACAAAATCAGGGACTCGCACCGGACGCATGCGCTGAGCATCGACAAAAGCCAGCCGCACATGCCCAGTTACCAACAAGGCCCGGGCCTCATTGAAGATTTCGTAGGTAAAGAGCAAACTGCTACGCGGTCGCTCAGGGATGCAGGTACGAATGGTCAGCAGATCGTCGTAGTGCCCCGGGCGTTTGTAACGGACCCGCAACTCACTCACCGGCATGAGAATGCCCTTTGCCTCTACCAGCTTGTAGGGAATGACGATGCTGCGCACCGTCTCCACCCGGCCTACCTCAAAGTACTCGGCGTACTTGCCGTAGTAGACGTAGCCCATCTGATCGGTTTCGCCGTAGCGTACGCGCAGCTGTGTATCGTAGAAGATCACTCGTAAAGAAAGATTAAAGCTCCCGGGTATCTCCCGGAATATCCATGTCATCCAGCAGACGATTGATGCGCTCGGCTTCTTTGAAGGAATCATCGGCGTAGAAGCGGACCTCCGGCATCTTGCGCAGCTTGTTGCGGATGCGTTTGGAGAGGGCCAGGCGAATTTCCCAGGCGTTTTCGTTGAGGGTGGTGGCAGCCTCTTCCAGGCGCTTGTCTGGAAGCACGGAGACGTATACCTTGGCCAACCCTAGGTCGGGGGGAATACGCACTTGGCTGATGGTGAGGAAAGCCCCCGGCAAAAAGTGGAACTCATGGCTAAACAAGTCAGCCAGCTCTTGCTGGATCAGCTTGGCGATGCGTTTCTGAACGATGGATTCACTCATGATATCGGTCTACTGCTGCGTCTATTTCCAGGGCTAAGTCTGATGACAAATATCGCAAAGAATTCGCTGCCTGCCTAAACTCGGTCAGTTAAATCCCAATCGCCGGAAACTTCACCTTGCTTTTCGCAGTTAATGTATTATGAAACCAACTGTAGCAGTAGCTGGCGCGACTGGCTTTATCGGGCGATGGTTTATCGACCGATACAAAGACAAATACAACTTCATCGCTTTGACGCGGCGCAACATCAAGCCCGAAGTCGAAGATCCCGCCGTGCAATGGCGCAAGACGGAGATGTATTCGCTTTCGAGTACCGAGGAGGCGCTCGAAGGGGCTGATTATGCCCTGTATCTCGTTCACTCCATGCAGCCTTCCACCCGGCTCAACCAAGGCTCATTCGAAGATACCGACATTCTGCTGGCGGACAACTTCGTGCGGGCCGCCGAAGCTCAGGGAATCAAGCAAATCATCTTTTTGGGAGGCATTCTTCCTTCCAATCAAGAAAAATTTTCTCGACACCTGCGCAGTCGCTACGAAGTAGAGCAAACCCTCAGCTCGCGGAGTGTGGCCCTCACGGCCCTGCGCGCGGGCGTCATCGCTGGGCCGGGGGGCTCTTCCTTTCGCATTATTGAAAAGCTGGTACATCGTCTCCCAGCCATGATCGCTCCCCAGTGGACCACCTCCCGGACTCAGCCCATTGGCCTCGGCGATACCCTACGCATCATCGACCATTGTCTGGGAAACGAGCAATATTACGATCAATCTTTTGACATCGGTGGGCCAGAGGTGACCACGTACGTCGACATGATGAAGACGGTGGCTGAGTTGATGGGCAAAAAACGACCCATCATGGTAGTGCCCTTCTTTTCGCCGGGCCTCTCCAAACTATGGGTGGCGACTTTTGCCGACAGCAGTACCACCCTGGTATCGCCCTTGATCGAGAGCCTGCGCCATGATTTGACCGTGACGCCCAATCCACTGCTCGACCAGTTTCCCGATTGCGATACCTTTCGCGAGGCGGCCCAAAAAGCCCTTTTCGAGAAAGACACCTTTCCCCAACTACCGCCCAGCGATCCCCAAACCAAAGAAGAGCCCAACACGGTGCGCAGCGTACAGCGCCTACCCAATCCGCAGGGGCGATCAGCGACTTGGGTAGCTCGCCGCTATCAGACTTGGTTGCCGCGCTTTTTCCGCTATCTGCTCAAGGTAGACATGGACAAAGATACGGCGCTCTTTCGCATTGGGCCCTTTCCCTTACTCAAGCTGCAATTCGTCAAAGATCGTAGCGATCATGATCGTCAGCTCTTTTTCGTGGTCGACGGCCTGCTGGTCAAGCGCAAAGACTATGGCTGGCTGGAGTTTCGGCGGGTGCTGGATGGCAAAAGCATCATTTCTGCCATTCACGAGTTCGTGCCCACCCTTCCTTGGTATATGTATGTCTTCTCCTAGGCTCGGCTGCATCTTTGGGTGATGAATACCTTTGGGCGATATTTACAAGTAAAAGAAGATCCCAATAGCGGGGCAGCGCATACGGAAAGGCAAGCCAAAGAGCGCGTATCGTGATGGCTCAGAAATAGATTTCCTGCGCCACCCGAAAGGTGTTGCAGTGAGCCTCGATGATGTGCCGCAACTGAGGAGAATAACCGCCTCCCAGGGAAATAGCCACCGGTAACTGGTTAGCATGGCAAAGGCGCAGCACATACTCATCGCGCTCCCGACAGCCGGCTATGCTCACCCCCAAGCGCCCCAGTTTGTCCGTGGCCAGGATATCCACCCCCGAAAGGTAGAAAACAAAATCTGGTGCTACCTGATCCAGCAAGCGGGGTAGGGTATTGCGCAGGGTCTGAAGGTAATGTCGATCATCGCAGCCTAATGGCAAGCCAATGTCTAGGTCTGACTGCTCTTTTTGTAACGGATAGTTGGCTTCGCAATGCATCGAAAAAGTAAACACTCGCGCTTCGTCGCGAAAAATCTGTGCCGTTCCATTGCCCTGATGCACGTCAAGGTCTACCACCAAGGCTTGGCGAATGTGTCCCTCCCGTAGCAACACCTTGGCGGCAATAGCGATGTCATTGAGCAAGCAAAAGCCCTCGCCACGGTCCGTGAAGGCGTGGTGCGTACCCCCCGCTCCATTGATCGCCACGCCGTATTGCATGGCGTAGTGGGCATTGCTCAGCGTCCCCATGGCGATGGTACGCCCCCGCTCGACCAGGCGCGGCGAAAAAGGAAAGCCCGTGCGCCGGGCTTCCCGAGCGCTCAGGGTGCCATGCTTGAGTTTGTGCCAATAAGCCGAAGTATGCGTTAGCAGCACCATCTCCTCGGTCAGTATGCCCGGTCGGTACAGTTGATCTTCGCAAATACTTCCTTCGTAGAGCAGTTGCTCAGGAATAAGGTCGTATTTTTCCATCGGAAAACGATGGCCCTCTGGCAGGGGGTGCTTGTACAGCGGGTCCCAGGCGATTTTTAGCAATGGTCGAATGGCTTAGGTTGTAGGTAGATTTACGGGTCCGGAGAGATGATACCCCTGTCCAAAGCCGTTAACTTTGCGAAAAACAGAAGGTTCTTTCAACTATCGAGCTTTTTGCACATCTTGTGAAATATCAACTTGAATGAGCTTTTTTTTTAAAACCAAGTGCTATGAGATCCTTACGCATCATATTCTGGGGAGGGCTGATCGCTGCCGCAGGGCTCTACTTTTTGTTCAAGCAGGCAAATATCGATCTAGATCTCGATCATGAGACTCAAACGCCCGTGGAGATGGCAGAGCCTGTGGACTGGTCGAGCCTGCGCGGCTTTGAGGCCATCGACCTGGAGGGGGGCTATCGGGTGGTATACCACCACGCTACCGAGAGCAGCGTAGAGGCCGAAGGGCCCGAGGAAGCGCAAGCCCGCCTAGAAGCTGAGGTGAGAGGCGGTACCCTTTATCTGGCTCACCGCGATGGCTTCCAAAAAATCGACCATGGTCTGACCATTCACGTGTATGCACCGACCCTCCATGCCATTGAAGTCAGCGGCGCCGTGGAGCTGAGGGGCACCGATCGGCTGCAGGCCCAGACCTTGGCGCTAGACCTATCAGGAGCAGGCAAAATCGATCTGGAACTAAAAGTGCAACGCCTGGAAGCGAAAATCTCTGGCGCGGGTAAATACCTGCTGCGCGGCAAAGCGGTTGAAGCCGAAATCAAAATTGCGGGAGCAGGCGACGTGCGGGCCTTCGATCTGATCACCGAGCGGCTTGCTCTCAAAGTCGCTGGTGCAGGCCATGCTCAGGTGCATGCTACCCAGCAACTCGACGTCAAGCTCATGGGGGCTGGCAAAGTGGTATACGACGGCGAGCCTGCCCAAATCAATCCCCGCATCATGGGGGCTGGCTCTCTGCAACCTCGCGCCCAGTAGCGTTGCGGTGGCGGTCAATGTGTTTTCTGCGCAGACAGTATTTACCTTTGTCGAAATACCTGTTTTCCACACATTAACCCGCAGTATCATGAAAAATCTCTTCCTCCTTTCGATCGCCCTGATCGGCATGGGCCTAGTCAGTCAGGCTCAGATTTTCCGCAATGACGTGGGCGTAGCCACCCGCTCATTCGAAGTGGCGCATTTTACCTCCATGAACGTGGATGGGGCCTTTCGCGTCGAGCTGACCCAGCAAAGCGGATCCTCCTCAGCGGTGAAGGTAGAGACGGATGAAAACCAACTACATCGCGTCGAGGTCGAAGTCCGAAACGAGGTGCTCTTCGTCAAGCTTCGTAATTCCTTGCGCAATCCCAAGCGCCTGATTCTGTACGTAACCACCGATCAGTACAAGCGCATCAAGCTCCAGGGGGCCAATGCACTCAACAGCACCACCCCCCTCCATGGCGACGCGATCGAGCTGGATTTTTCTGGCGCTAGCGAGGTCGATCTTACCTTAGACTTTGATCGGGTGCGGGCCGATATTGCAGGCTCTTGCTCTCTCGCCTTACATGGCAAAGCCAACCAAGCCTCTCTCTCTGTATCGGGAGTAGGCAATCTCTCGGCTCAAGATCTCGAAGTTAATCAGGTAGAGGTCAGGGTATCAGGTACCGGATCGGCAGATGTGTACGCCCAAAAGACCCTGGTAGCCGAGGTCTCCGGCATGGGCAACGTCACCTACCGAGGTGATCCTACTGTGCAGCAATCAGTCTCAGGCATGGGGTCTATCAAGCGTAATTGATCGCATGGTGCCAAGCAGAAAAAAACTTGGCATCTTCTCTTCAAACAGCTACCTTTGGCCTTCAACTCGACTCATACCACCTAAAGATAAGATCGTCATGGGAATGCCCCTCGGTACCAAGAAATCCAAGCTTCGCTCTCGCGCCGCCAAGCGCCGCTTCGCCTTGAAGCCAAACCCGAAAACTTCGGGAGTCAAGAGCAGCATCGAAAAAGAAAATCTGGAAGTAATTCGTACCCTGGATTCTAAGGTCAAAGCCATACAAGCGGAGCAAAAAGCACAGGGCTAAAGGGCTATCTCGCAGACGAATAATAAGTCCGTAGGGTTGCTCCGCAGACGCCACCCTGAGTAAGTCAGCATGAACGGGGATATAACTAGGGCCCTCGGAATTAAATAACTAACCATTCAAAATTCGCATATAAATCTGACCAGCAGCACTTTCAATTACTGATTACGAATTTTGAATGCGAAGCACTAGAAGTGCCTTATACCTCTGTACTTTGCTTTTCTTGTACCTCCTAATCACTCATACAGATAAGGTCAGCCTCAGGCTGGCCTTTTTTGTTGCAGGGTTGGCTTGGTTTGGTTAATATTCGCTAAGGTTCGAGGTTTAGCCCTTGCCCTTTTAGCTTTTATTGGTTACTCATTCTCTGGTCATTTTCTTATGAGTATTTCAACCATCGCCCCTTGGATCGAGCGCCGCATCCTGGCCTTCGTCAATCAGGCCCGCCGCCCCGCCGACCTGCTAGGCCCTGATCGCCTCAAGGACGCCCCCGACGACGGGTCTTCGTCAGGCTATACCATCGGTGAGACGGTGGCGCAACGCCTTCTCGCCTATCGCGATCAACTACCTCGACGCAGATATCAGCGGCTTACAGAGCTAGATCAGGTGCCCGGTATGGGCCCGGATAAGCTCAAGGACTTGATTTATACGTTCGGACAGCCTGCTGATCAGACCTTTTTACAAGATATGTACGATGGGATCATCTTCAGCAACTTCGAATTGAAGGCCGACACCATTCACATCAGCGACGAGCGCCACTTTCTCGAAACCGTCGATCAGCCTGCGCGCTTTATCGAGCTGGTAGGGCTGCGGGTGCAGAGCCTCTGCGAAGCGCGCTTTGATCAACCCCGCGCTTGTAGGCTGGCGCTCAAGCTGTTGCAATACGCCTACCAGGAGCGCTTCGTCAGCGGGAGCATCGGCGCTTATGCTTTTGCCTTGTGGTTTTTTCGCTTCGACGAGGACAACTGGTTTTCCTTCGAGCGCGTACACGCCGCCTGCGATCGCTACCTCAACCGCTACCGCTACGTCAACGACCGCCTGGAACTGCGCCTCTTCAAAGGATTTGACAACGCGGGCATCCTGGCCGGCGGCATCACGGTACTCGACTTACCCGTGGTGGTCAATTATGCCGAGCAAAAAATCACCCTGTGGAGCGGGCAGCTCAACGATTGACAAAAATCATCTGCACAAATCTAGATTTATTTAAACGTCTTATCCCCGATTTTATCAGCCATTCTTCCAAGCGGAGGATGGCTTTCTTTATGGTATAATCCGCTTCTGGGCTCTGAAAACGGCATTTTTATTCTAATAAGTGGGAAGATTGGAGAGAAAAAAATATTGGTTAGCGATCAGTCGCTTGGGGGGGCAGATACAGCCTCTCTTTTCTGGATCACTTTTTTTTCATAGTTTGCTATTGGAATACTTAAGGACACACACATTTCATGCGTAGGTTACAACTTTCTCCCTCGCAAGCGGGAAAGGTGCGCTCATTCTCCATATTGGCGAGTATGTTGGCGATTACTTTTCCCCTTCAGGCCCAAACCTCCGGGGCCTTATCTGGTTTGATGACAACGGTTTATGTAGTCATGGCCGTGGTGTTGCTCATCCTCTTTGTGATGATCACCCTGCTGAGTCAAGGCAAGCAAAACCGTAAGACGGCCTCCATGTTAGGGCCTCTCAAGCCAGTTTTGATTCTGACCCTGTTTGCAGCCTTGGGCTTGGGCGGTTTCGTTCAGTACAAGGCGTACCAGAGTAGCAGCCCGCAGTTGGCGGTAGCAGAAGAAGCTGCTCCTGAATCGGCTGCGCAGCCCACCGCCACCCGCGCGGTTGCCACTGGCGGTAGCCAGCCCACCATTCAATTGGCATCCCTTACGCCTGTTTCGTCTGAGGCGGAACTGGCCGAGGGAAAAAAGACTTTCGAAAAAGCTTGTATGGCTTGCCATGCCATGGACGGCGGTGGTGGCGTCGGCCCCAACCTTACCGACGAGCACTGGATTCACGGGCCACAAATGAGTGATCTGATGCGAATCATCACCCATGGCGTCATCGAAAAAGGGATGGCTCCCTGGGGCGGTCAATTGAGCGCACAGGAAATCCGGCAAGTGGCCAGTTACGTGCTGTCGCTGCAAGGCAGCCAGCCCGCTAAGCCTAAAGACCCTCAGGGCTTGCCTTATGCTAAGGGACGTCCCGCTTTCGAAGAGTGGGCCTACGTCTCCAACGAGGATGCGGGCAGCATCTCTATCGTCGATCTGGTCAGCCAGAAGGTAGTCGAGACCATCCCGGTAGGCAAGCGCCCCCGAGGCATCAAGGTCAGCCCTGATGGCTTGAAGGTATTCGTGGCTCTGAGTGGCTCGCCCAAGTGCCCGCCCTGGGAAGACGAAGAAGCCTGTGAGGCTAAAAAAGTCGATAAGTCGGCCGATGGCATCGCGGTGATCGACGTGCTGACCAAAAAGGTCGAAAGGACCCTGCCTGGCGGCTCTGACCCGGAGCAATTTGACCTTAGCCCCGATGGCAAGCGCCTCTACGTGGCCAACGAAGACGCAGGCCTGGCCAGCGTGATCGACGTCGCGAGTGGCGATATCATCAAAGAAATCGAGGTGGGCGGTGAGCCCGAAGGCGTCAAAGTTAATCCCGATGGCTCGCTGGTGTACGTTACCTCTGAAGAGGAACATACCGTGGCCGTGATCGACGCCGAGTCGCTGGAGCTGATCACCCGCATCAAGGTGGGCAAGCGCCCCCGCGACGTGGTCTTTACTTCGGATGGAACCCGCGCGTTTGTCTCGGGTGAACATGATCAAACGGTCTCAGAAATCGACGTGGCCAACAACAAGGTGGTTCACACCTACACGCTGCCCGAGGGCACCTTCCCGATGAACGTGGTGCTTGCGCCCGACGAACAAAAGCTCTACGTATCTACGGGTCGGGGCAAGTACCTGATGGCCATTGATCTAGATGCCCAGCAATTGATCGACTCCGTCGCAGTAGGCAAGCGCCCCTGGGGCCTGGCCACCACTGGTGACGGCAAATACCTGATCTCCGCCAACGGCCCGGATGGCAACGTCTCGCTGGTCGATGCGGTAACCTTCAAGGTGGTCAAGACCCTCAACACCGCTGATGGGGCCTGGGGGATCGCTACCGGCCCGAGTGAAAAAGCCTTGGGCGGCGGCGGCCCCGATCCTGAGGTGCTCAAGGCTGAGTTTGCCTCTATCGTGGCCAAAGGAGACGCGGAGAAGGGGCAAAAGCTCTTCAACGGCCTGTATGGCTGCTCGCACTGCCATGGCACCAACGCAGTCGGCCACAACGACAATCGAGCCCTGCGCAACATTGTCGATCGCTATGGCTTGGACGGCTCGCAAGTCGTTGACGATGTGCTCCAAAATGGACGAGATGGCACAGCTATGCCCCCCTGGGGACACCTACCGGCCAAGAAACTAGCCGACCTAAAAGCCTACATCTTTTCCATTCAAGACATCTGATCACCGATCCCTACTCATTGATCCCTGATCCCTGATCCCCGATCACTACTCATTGATCACTGATCACCGTTTACCGATCACTGCTCATTGTTCACTGCTCATTGATCACCGTTCACCGACCACTACTCATTGATCACCGATCACTGTTCCCTGTTCCCTGTTCCCTGTTCCCTGCTCATTGATCACCGATCACTGTTCATTGTTCACTGATCACAGACTACTGAATCTCTATTCGCATGTTTATTAATCCATTTTCTATTATGAAGTTGAATACACACCTTACGAATGCGCCCCGCCGCATGTGGCGCGGAATGAGCCTGCTGACGCTGGCCTTTGCTGTGATGCTGTCGTTTACAGCCTGCCAGAGCGGCGGTAGCTCCGGCGACGAGGAACAAGCTGAAAACGCTGTGCCCGATACCGAGTGGCTGACCTATGGGAATGACTACGCCCAGACGCGTTACAGCCCCCTCGATCAGGTCAATACCGACAACGTCTCGCAGATGCAGCTCTCTTGGGAGAAGCCCCTCAACATCGAGGAAGCCCAGGAGTGTACGCCCATCATGGTGAACAAGACCCTGTACGTAACCACTTCCAACGGCCCGAAGTACGTCTACGCCTTCGACGCCAAGACGGGCGCACAAAAGTGGGTACATGAATTTAACATCCCTGGTGATGTCGCTCGTTTTGCTTGCTGTGGCGTGGTCAACCGTGGGGTATCTTATGCTGATGGTAAGATCGTGGTCGGTCGCCTCGATGGCAACCTGACGGCCCTCGATGCCAACACCGGAGAGGAAATCTGGACCACCAATGTGGTAGATTACAAGCAAGGCTCGGTCATCACCTCCCCGCCCACCATCGTGGGCACGAAAGTCATCACAGGTTTTGGTGGTGGCGAGTATGGTGCGCGTGGCTATCTCTCTGCCTATGATCTCAACACTGGTGAACAAGTCTGGAAAACCTTTACCATCCCTACTGACGAGGACGATCCAGCCGCCGCTACCTGGAAAGGCGACACTTACAAGTATGGCGGCGGGGTGCCTTGGTTCGTTGGTTCGTACGACAAAGAGACCAACACGGTCTACTACGGAACTTCTAACCCTTCGCCCTGGAATAGCTCGGTACGTGGGCCCGCTACCTCTGACTACGGCGACATGACCAACCTCTACACCGCAGCGACCATCGCTTTCGACGTAGAGACTGGCGAAATGAAGTGGCACTTCCAGACCACGCCTTACGACGCCTGGGACTACGACGGCGTCAATGAGAAAATCTTGGCTGACCTGACCATCGATGGCCAAGAAACCCCGGTGCTGATGACCGCCGACCGCAACGGGTTTATCTTTACCCTGAACCGCAACACTGGCAAGTTGATTTCAGCCGATAAGTTTGTGAAGGTAAACTGGGCCGAGAAGTTTGACCTCGAAACTGGGCGTCCCGTGGAAAATCCCGAGTACCGCCTTCGTCCTGGCCACGACGTAGTCGGAAACTATCCGAGCCTCATCGGTGGTAAAAACTGGCAACCGATGGCTTTCAGCCAAGAGACTGGCCTGTTGTACATTCCCGCCAATCATCTCTCGATGGATTTCCACATGGCTGAAGGAGAGATACAGTACCAGCGAGGCTACTTTTATCTCGGTGCAGAGTGGGAGATGGAGTCGGATCCCGACCTCAATGGCAATATGGGCGAGATTATCGCCTGGGACCCTGTGAAGGGTGAAAAAGTCTGGGGGATTCCGCAAAAGCTAGCCATTCCGGGTGGCCCCATCGCCACCGGCGGTAATCTGGTCTTTTTTGGCAACCTCGAAGGCATGTTCCACGCCGTCAACGCCAAGACCGGCGAAGTGCTCTGGAGCCAAGAGACTGGCACGGGTGTAGGTGCTGCGCCTATGACCTACGCGGTTGATGGCAAGCAGTACGTCGCCATCGTGGCTGGTCGTCCCACCGTGATCCCCGGCTTTATCGGCGGTGAGATGGGCGAAGCCATCGTCAACGCTACCCCTGCTGGCGGCAAGATCATGGTCTTCGGCATCGGCGAGCAGAAGACGGCCATGAAGTAACGGCAGTGAAAAGTTGGGAGGTGAAAGGTTGAGAGTTGCTCAACGCAATGGACTTAACTCTCCACCTGTGCCCTTTCACTGTTCACTCAACTCCCAGGAAGCGTTCGTCGGGCACGGATGTGCAGGCGGCGCTTCTTTTTCCCTGGCTGAATTGCCCACTCATCACCTCAGTTACATAAACGGTATGCGGAATATGGTATGCGGTCGCCAGGCGTTATCAGGCATGGCTTTTCCCCGTTCATATTGGCTCACTCAGCGGCCGCCCTAGTGCTTTGCATTCGAAATTCGTAATCAGTAATTCGTAATTGAAAGTACTGCTGATCAATGTTTTATGCCAATTTCGAATG
>CAYVAP010000010.1:13935-21552 GCA_964449365.1 uncultured Bacteroidia bacterium | reverse complement strand
GAGCGACTTCGCTCATCATATCTTCGTTGAGGCGACAGAGCACGATGCTGCCTCCTTGATCCTGCTTGTAGCCGCTAGGTCGCCCGTTGATGAGATTGGGAATGGGAGCGCCTTTGCTAGAGCCTACCCCAATGGTGTAGATGGTGGTGCCCTCTTGGGCGGCAGCGCGGGCTTTGGCCAGCGCCTCCTCCTGATGGTCTTCACCATCAGAAAGCACCACGATCACACGATGCTCGGAGCCCGCCCGCTCGAAGGCTCCTTGCGCCATCTGAATGGCCGCCCCGATGTCGGTGCCTTGGGTGCCCGCCAGTTCGGTATCGACGGTCTTGAGGATGGTGCGCAAGGCTCCATAATCCGTGGTCAACGGCACCTGAAGGTACGGACTGCCCGCAAACACGATCAGGCCCACCCGGTCGCCGCCTAGCTGCTCGATCAAACGCGAGAGCAGTTGCTTGCTGCGCGCCAGGCGGTTTGGCTTTTCGTCCTCAGCTAGCATAGAGCGCGAGATATCCAGCGCCAAAAAGAGGTCGACTCCCTCACGCTGCACCGTCTCGGTCTTGCGGCCCATCTGCGGATTGGCCAGCGCCATCACCAGCGCGCTGAAAGCTAGCATCAGCAGCACAAACTTGACCGTGTGCTTGCTGCTTGGGCGATCAGGCATCAGCCGCGCCGCCAAGCTCTGCTCGCCAAAGCGGGCGATGGCTCGCTTTCTTCCCCACAAAAACCACAAAAACAGGCCCACCAATGGGATCAGCAGGAAGAAGAGGTAGAGCGCGTCAGGGTGTTGGAGCTTTATCATAGTCAACGATCAGTTAGGTGATCTAGGTGATCGGGGTGATCGGGGTGATCTAGGTGATCTAGGTGATCTGGGGTGATCGGGGTGATCGGGGTGATCGGGGTGATCGGGGGTGATCGGGGGTGATCTAGGTGATCGGGGGTGATCGGGGTGATCTTCGGCGCCAGATCACCTCGATCACTGATCACTGTTCATTGATCACTGATCACTGATCACTGATCACTGATCACCTCGATCACTGTTCCCTGTTCCCTGTTCCCTGATCCCTGATCCCTGTTCACCTCGATCACTGTTCCCAGATCACCTGGATCACTGTTCACCTCAATCACTGTTCATTGATCACTGATCACTGTTACGGGATGCTACGCACCACCGCATATCTCAGCGTCCATTCCAGCAGCAGGAGGATGCCACCAATGATCAGGAACCAATGAAACTCTTCGGTGCGACGGGTTACGCGGGTTACTTCGATGCGGGTTTTTTCGAGTTGGTCGATTTCTTCATAGACACGCTCCAGGCCTTGGTTGCTGCGTACGTTGAAGTACTTGCCGCCGGTGGTCTGGGCGATGTCCTCGAGCAGGTCTTCGTCGAGGCGCACGGGCTGCATCACGGTGCGGTATCCGCCAAAAGGCGTGGCCATGCGATAGGGCGCTTCGCCATTTTTGCCCACCCCGATGGTGTAGACGCGGATGTTGTTTTGCTTGGCGGCATCGGCCGCCGTGATCGGATCGATGAAGCCCGAGTTGTTGTCGCCATCAGTGAGTAGAACCACCACTTTGCTGCGAGCTTTGGATTCTTTGAGGCGAATCACCGCAGTGGCCAGTCCCATGCCGATGGCGGTGCCCGGTTCCTTGAGCATGTCGAAGTTGAGGTTTTCGATTAGGTCATCAATCACGCCGTGGTCGGTGGTGAGCGGACTTTGGGTGAAGCTTTGCCCCGCAAAAATCACTAGCCCTACCCGGTCGTTGGGGCGCTCGACTACGAAGGCAGCGGCCTTCTCCTTGGCGGCCTCCAGGCGATTGGGCCGAAAATCCATGGCCTCCATACTCTGCGAGATATCCATGGCCAGCACGATGTCGATGCCCTCGGTGTTGACGTTTTCTTCGGCAAAGCGCCGCTGCGGACGCGCCAGGGCCACCACCAACAACACCACCGCCAGGGCGCGTAGCACCCACAAGTATTTTTTGATCATGCCCCGCAGAGGCCGCTGATGGCGCTTTACCCCTTGCAACATGGGCAAGGTCAGGGTAGGGTAGAGCCGCTGATATTGCCACCCCTGCCACAGCCCAAACAGCAGGGGCAGCAGCAGCAAAGTGAGCAGCCAGGGATTGGCAAATTGCAGGGTCTGGAGATAGTCGAACATGTGTTAGTTCCGAGTTCGAAGTGAAAAGTTCGAAGTTGCGCCGTTAGGAAGAGGGTGCCGTCTCTTGCTGTGCAGTGGATTCCTCTTTTACGTCTTTGATCGCTTTGGTGCTGCGAATGAATTCGCGAGCGGTTTCTATGGCTTGGAGGTTGTCTTTTTCGGTGGGTTGGGATTTGGCAAATTTGGCGAGGTCGGCGGCCTGCAGCAGCCCACTTAGGGGCTTGAGTTGATTTTCTGGTACGTTGAGGGGGCGCAGGTCGCGGGTGATTTCGTCGGTTACCGATTCGAGGGCGGGAATCTGGTAGCGATGTTCGATGTAGCGACGCAGGATGGTACTAAGGCCTGCATAGTAGCTCTTGATATGGCCGTTTTGCCAGAGGCGCTGGCTTTCCAGGTCGCTCAGCTCGCGCATGGCGCGCTCGTGGGCAGGCACCTGCGGGCGGGGCCGCTGCGGAATGAGGGGCTCCTTGCGCCGATAGCGAATCACCAGCCAGATGATGACACTTACTACCGCCAGGATGCCCAATCCCACCCCGAGGTTGAGAAGGATTTCTTGCAGGGTCAGTGGATCATCTTTGATGTCCTTGATGCGGCGAATGTCAGCCGTGGTATCGACGGGCACCGTGTACACCGGCACGACGAAGCCCTGGGTCTCTACCTGGCCTACTTCGCCCTGACCGGACCGTTGGTAGTCGATCCGCAGGGATGGAATGCGGTAGGTGCCAGAGTCGAAAGCCATCAGGGTGAGGGTTTGCTGCTGGATGATCTCCCCGGCCTGCACGGTGGAATCAATGGAGGGCGTTTCGATCACTTCGAAGCTCCCGAGGGTATCTACCCAAGCGGGCCAACTGACTCTGAGGTTGGTTGGATGCTTGAGGGTGAGGGTGTAGTGCAACGGCTCCCCGATGCGAAGCTCTTGGGTATCGAGCTGTGCGGTGGCTTGGATGGGCTGGGCCACGAGCGCGCCCGTTCCGGTCAGGAGCCAACACAGCCAGGTAATCGTTCGGTACAAATGCGACATGAGCGTGGCTTTCATCCTTTACAAATATACCAGAACGAGGGCGGGAACTGGTGTTAAGGAAACGTTAAAGTAGGCGTGGCGGCCTGCGTAGGCGAGGGAAAGGGGTTGCTTGGTTGGATGAATGCTTTTTTCCCACGTACTTGAGCAGTGAAACGTCTCTTCACCTTCTTCTCATATGGCCGCTGCTCACAAAAAACACATCGCCTTGGTGGCGCATGACGCCCGCAAGCAAGACTTGGTCGACTGGGTCGACTACAACTGGCAAAAGCTCATCGGACACGATCTGGTCTGTACGGGCACTACCGGGCGCATGGTGGAAGCACTGCTGCAACGGCGGGGTAGCACTCAGCCTGCCCCATCCATCAGCTTGCGTCGGCTCAAGTCGGGTCCTTTGGGCGGAGATCAGCAACTTGGGGCCATGATCGCCGAGGGCGAAGTGCAGTTATTCATCTTCTTTTGGGACCCCATGACCCCACAGCCGCACGATGTAGACGTAAAAGCCCTGCTGCGTATCGCTACCATGTACAACGTACCCACCGCCACCAATCGATCCACGGCAGATTTTTTGATTTCTTCGCCACTTTTTGCCACCGACTATCAGCCCGCTCAGCCCGACCTGGGCGATTACCTCAATCGAAAATTGTAGCGTTGTGCGTCGAAATGGCTGAATGCACGGACTTTAGCTATGCTACACTTGATGCAGACATTGTTCAAAGGGCTCTTTATCGCCCTGCTGCGGTTTTACCAGTACGTGATCTCGCCACTTACGTCGGCTAGCTGTCGATACACGCCCACCTGCTCGGCCTATGCCGTGGAGGCGATTCAGAAGCACGGCCCCTGGCAGGGCGGTCGACTGGCTCTCAAACGCATCAGTAGCTGTCATCCTTGGGGCGGCAGTGGCTACGATCCGGTGCCGGAAAAGCTCGACTCAGCCAAACCTTCCACCTCGCAAGGAAGTGAACCAGAGGAGAAAGAAGCCTGATGCACCGCCCTTTTCCACTGACGCAAGATTATCGACCGTTCTAGATCCGGCCTGGTGTTTGAGACGGAGAAAGGGCTACTTTCGCATGAACCTGAACGCGATTTGATCCATGCCCAAAAAGAAAATTGCCCTCCTTGGCGTCAAGTATTACCCTTCTCGTGGTGGTGTGAGCCGTGTGGTCGAAGATACCGTCATCCAGCTCAAGGATGACTTCGAATTTACCATCTATTGCTACGAGCACCCCGAGGCGGCTGACAACATCCCCGGCGTGAAGGTAGTCCAGATTCCGGCCAAGCCCGGCGGCGTTGCGGGGGTTTTTTGGTATTATTACCTCTGCACCCAGCACGCCCTCAAGCATGGCGATTATGACCTGGTCCACGTCCACAAGACCGATGCGGCCTTCTTCATTCCCATGCTGACCAAGCAGTTCACCGTGATCGCTACCTCGCACGAGGCTCCTTACAAGCGCGACAAATGGTCGTGGTTCACTAAGCAGTACTTCCACTGGATGGAAAAGCGTTTTATTGGCTCCAAGGCCAAGCTGACTTCCATCTCGCGACCGCTGTCTGATTATTACGAAGAAAAATACGACCGCGTGGTGGACTACATTCCCAACGGGGTGGACATTCAGATGAATCCCAACTTCGACCTGGCCGATGAGCGCCTGGCCAAGCATGGCATCAATGGCCCGTTCGTCTTCTTCGCAGCGCGCCGCGTGATGGGCACCAAAGGCGCACACCACATGCTCAAGGGCCTCAAGCAGATCGGCTACCAAGGCCACGTGGTCATCGCAGGCGACACCACCCAACTGCCGCAGTACACCCGGCAGCTCCAGGAGATGGCCAAGGGCATGAACGTTCACTTCATCGGCTACGTCGACAACAAGTCCATGCTCATGGCCCTGGTGCAGCGCGCCGAGGTCTTCGTTTTTCCCTCCGAAACCGAGGGCATGTCCATCATGCTGCTGGAAGTGACCAACATGGGCACCCCCATCATCGCCAGCGACATCCCCGAAAATACTGCCGTCTTCGACGACCACGAGCTGCTTTTCTTCCGCAACCAGGACGCTGACGACTTCGCCGCGAAGTTTCAGTGGGCACAGCAGCACCCCAAGGAGATGCAGCAGATGGCCGCCAACGCGCGTCGCCGTGTGCAGACCGAGTACAACCGCGAGCTGATCGCACAGCAGTACAAGGAGCTGTATGAGAGCATGGCGGGGGAGAAGGTGATTCGATGATTCGGAATGGGGCTACTCCGTTTCGGGTCGCGTAAGTTGAATATTATGCCTCGACAGGTACGTAAGGCGGCTTTTCGCCAAAGTCAAACGTCTCGAACAAGAAGCGTTCAATCTTCGGTAGCAAGTTGGGTTCTTTTTTCTTGTGGGCGAGGCTGAGCAGGAGATAAGCGCTGTAAGCAGGATATTGCGCGTGAGCGTAAGACAAGGGCGAAAAGAATTCTTCGATGATCCTTGAATACACTTTGAACCTTTTGGTCCTAACTATGCTTTCCTCTCCTTCGAAGTTGCTGCCGACAAAGCACAGGATGCTTGTGGATACCTCCTGCGAATATCGAGCATAACCTGAAGACAGGTGGATAAGATTCTGGAAGCTTTCCCCTTTTTTGTCAGCTTCCTGTACCTATCTGGCGAATCTTCAAAGCTTTTGGGGTAGAACTTAATGGCTAATACGCGCCACTTGTACTCTTCAGCCCTCACAATGTATGGCTCTCCATCAACCATAAACTTGTAGGTATGTAACCTCAAAAAGGGATCTTGAGGTCCACCCTTGCTATGGTTTTTGTACTGAAACTCGTACGGGCTGCCGAACATTATACCAGATACTCATAGACTTGGCTACGGCGTTGCCACAGTTCATCTTCGCTGCGGTTTTTGAAGTAATGGCCATCTTGATGGGAGGCATCGAAGAGGTGCAACATGCGCGCCACGTGCTCATTGTAGTCTCGATAGGCTAAATAGAATGCCCAAAAAGGCCGTAGGATTGCCTTGACAAGCGGCCATGTCAAACGGACGGTCAACCTACGAAATCGACTAGCGGCAGGCAACTGATGACCTTTTTTGCCCCGGAGGTCATTTCGACTTTTACGGACTGTTTCGACCTGTCTGCGCAGGTTCCTTTCCGAGGCAAGCCAATGGTCCTGATTCATCTTCAGCCCTGCATATTCTTGTGGGCTGAGTTGGTCAAATCCGAGAGCCTCGTACACACCCTGTCCATTCCTCAACGCTTCCTTCGCTGCTTCGATCTTAGCCGCGAGCATTGGGATCTTTTGTCTGATTTCGCGCGTGGCGCGATTGACGCGTAAAATGACAAACGCGACTACCGCCAGAGACGGCAGAAAAAGGAACAGAAGCAGCAACGCGGTCAGAAACCATCTGATGCTATTTCTCCCTACATTCCCTAAAAATTGGCCTAGCCCTTCTACCGAGATACGAAGTGCGGCCAGAGAATCTGCCGTTTTCTGCCCAGGGTGAGGCTGGGTAAACTCATGAGATAGGGTACCCATAGAGGTGTTCTGCATTAGGATTTGGTAGGTTCGCAATCATGATGCTAAAAGAAAAACCAACTCCTTCCGAGAAAGCGAATACTCACCCCTAAGTCGGTGAGGTAAATACTACACTATTATACGAAAAATCCTGCCCAATTAGTTGCTATCCAAGGCAATTCCCACGAAATCAGCCTCCCTCCTCCCGACGTCTCTGTCCCCAAGCACACCGAAACCCCGATCACCTGCATCGTGTGCAGACCGAGTACAACCGCGAGCTGATCGCACAGCAGTACAAAGCGCTGTATGAGAGCATGGCGGGGGAGAAGGTAATTCGATAATTCGGAATGCGTGATTCGGAGTGGGGGCTTTTAATTTCGAATCGCGAATTAAAAATCTCGAATGTCCCCTACACCAACCCCTTCAAAATCCCTTTCACATACCCTGGCCCGCCGTAGATAAAGCCGGTGTAGCTTTGCAGCAGCGCGGCTCCGGCGTCGAGGCGAGCTTTGGCATCGGCGGCGGTCATGATGCCGCCCACCCCGATGAGGGGCAGTTTGCCATCGGTTTGCTGGTGTAGGTATTGTAGCACCTCCTGAGCGCGCTCGCGCACGGGTAGCCCACTGAGGCCCCCGGCTCCCATCGCTTCGACTTTATAGGTGGGGGTATGCAGGTCGGCCCGGCTGATGGTGGTATTGGTGGCGATCAGGCCGCTCAGTTGGATATCCTCGGCCACGGCCACGATGTCGTCGAGTTGGGTCTGGCTCAGGTCGGGCGCGATCTTGAGCAACAGAGGCTTGGGCCTGGGCCGCCCCTGGTTGCGATCCTGTAGCGTACTGAGCAGGCGCGTCAGCGGCTCGCGCTCTTGCAAGCTGCGCAGGCCCGGCGTGTTGGGCGAACTGACATTGACCACGAAGTAATCGACCAGATCGAAGAGCCGCTCGAAGCAAATCAGG
>CAYVAP010000010.1:11781-13925 GCA_964449365.1 uncultured Bacteroidia bacterium | reverse complement strand
TGCTCGTTGGGGGTATCTTTGTTTTTGCCGATGTTGGCCCCCAGAATGACCGTGCCCCGGTCGTGGCGCTCCAGCCGCCTGGCCATGGCCTCCACCCCGGCGTTGTTGAAGCCCACGAGATTGATCACCCCCTGATCGGCAGGCAGGCGAAAAAGCCGCGGCTGCGGATTGCCTGGCTGTGGACGCGGCGTAACCGTGCCCACCTCCACGAAGCCAAAGCCCAGGTAGCGCCAGCGATCAGCCATCAGGGCGTCTTTGTCAAAGCCCGCCGCCAGGCCCATGGGGTTTTCGAAAGTCAACCCAAAGAGCTCCCGCCGCAGCGAAGGATGCTCGTAGCGAAAGCTTGCTCCCATCAGTTCGCGCAAGCCAGGCAGGGTGGTGCCCAGCCGCAGGGCGCTCATGCTCAGGTGGTGGATCTCTTCAGGATCGAAGTTGAACAGCAATGGCCGGATGAAGGATTGGTACATGGAGGTGCAGAGTTGAAAATTGCCAGTTGAAAGTAAAGATAGCCGCTTGGGCGGCCACTGAGTGAGCCAATATGAACGGTAGGTAAATGCTGTGCTTGACTACCTTATACCCCTGACCGTTTATATAGGTGAGGTAAACGCTGTGCCTGGTAAACCCATACCGTATTCTGATGGCCGTTCATATAAGTGAGCATTGAACATTCCGTCGCGACTCTCGCCTGGGATTTGGTCATAAGCCGCAAGTTAAGAGATCTAGCTCGAAAGTCGCATAGCGAGCGTCCAACTTTTTCCTGAAACCCTCCTTGACTGTGGCCGCGAGGAAATGACCATGACTTCATCGGCTGACGGGGACAGAACCAAACGATGAATCGCACGCGCCATTTTTTCCTTTCTTTTGTGCTTGCGTATCGACACACGACCCAATGGATGGTGGCTTTTCTGACTCCTCTCTCACCACTGCGCATGTATTTCTGCGCGGAGCAGCCGATCATACACCGCTCGCACATCTGCCATAGCCATCTGGGGCATGGGTGGCAAGTCGGTGGCCTGCACGTTGGCTTCGAGCTGCTCGACCGAGCTAGCACCGGGAATGACACAACTGATGGCCTCGAACATCAGCACCCAGCGCAGGGCATGTTGGGTGAGGTATTTGGTGCCAAAGAGGCGGACGTACTCCTGCACGGCCTCCAGACCGAGGGGGTAGGGGACGCCGGAGAAGGTTTCCCCTTTATCGAAGGCGGCCCCGTCGCGGTTGTAGTGGCGATGGTCTCCTGCGGTAAAGCGGCTTTCGGGGGTAAATTTTCCCGTGAGCAAGCCGCTGGCCAGGGGTACGCGTGCGATCACCCCTACGCGCTTGGCCTGGGCGTGGGCAAAAAACTCCTCCGCAGGCTTGAGCCGCATCATGTTGAAAATGATCTGTACCGTGGCTAGCCCCGGGTATTCGATGGCCTGCAGCGCCTCGCTCACGGTTTCGACGCTGACGCCATAGTGCCGGATTTTGCCTGCCTGCTTGCACTCATCTAGCACCGCAAAGACCTCATCGCGGGCATACACGCTGCTGGGCGGGCAATGCAATTGTACCAAGTCTAGGGTATCCATCCCCGTATTGGCCAACGCCTCATCGACGAAGCGAGTCAAGTTGGCGCGTTGGTAGCCTTCGGCTACGTGCGGGTCCAGGCGCCGCCCGATTTTGGTGGCCAGGTAGACCTGCTCTGCTCGCTCGCGGATCACCTGCCCGACCATGCGCTCGCTTTCGCGCCCTCCGTCGCCGTAGACGTCAGCGGTGTCGATGAAGTTGATGCCCAGGTCGATGGCCCGGTGTAGGATGCGGCTGGCTTTGGCCTCGTCAAAGGGGTCGCCCCAGCGGCCACCTACTTGCCAGGTGCCAAGGGAGAGTTCGGAGATTTTCCAGCCGGTTTTGCCTAAGGTGCGGTAGTGCATATGAACAGGGATCAATGAACAATGAACAGTGAACAGGGAAGGGTGATCAGTGATCAGTGATCAAGGAACAGGGAACAGTGATCAAAGAACAGGGAAGGGTGAACAGTGATCAAGGAGGAGTGATCAGTGATCAGGGAAGGGTGATCAGTGATCAGGGAAGGGTGATCAAAGAACAGGGAAGAGTGAACAGTGATCAAGGAGGAGTGATCAGTGATCAGGGAAGGGTGATCAGTGATC
>CAYVAP010000010.1:10386-11681 GCA_964449365.1 uncultured Bacteroidia bacterium | reverse complement strand
AGTGAACAGTGATCAAAGAACAGGGAAGGGTGAACAGTGAACAGTGAAGAGTTAACAGGGAAGAATGAAGAATAAACAATAAACAATGAACAGTAAACCACGAATAGAAGCGGTATTGGGTGATCGATGATGCGTGAATGCTTGTTGGGGCAAGGCATATCTTTTGGGTCGAGTTAGGGGCTGGCGGTCGAAAGGGGCGCATTTTCTCCGCGCTGGCGGGTGATGAGGTTGCGGACGACGAATTCGCCGACTTGTTGGCCCTGGACGACGCCCTGCTCGATGGCGGGCAGGTAGTGAATGCCACCGTAGAGGCGGCTGATGGCGGCTTCATCGGAGGCTTCGATAAAAGAATCGTAGCTGCGTACGGGCAGGCCGTACTCGACCTCGGTGCTATCGACAAAGGCAAAATTTCCCCCCAACAAATCGGTCAGGGTGACGGCTGCGGCGCGTGAAATCACACTGTGGCCCGAGGTATACTCCGGGAAGGGCGGTGTCTGCAAGATGGGGCGCCAATCTTCGTCCAGATGCTGGTTAATCACCGTTTCGGGCCGGATGAGGTTGGAGCGGTATTTCTCGTCCCAGCAGGAAATGAACGCATCAGCCAAAGAGATAGAGGTACGCAGGTAAGCCTCGACGGTGAGCATCCAATCGGCGTCGGCCTCTTCGCAGGCTTCTTGTACGATCCCGATCCAGTGCCCACCGGGGGTGATCTTTTTCGTGGCAAACATCACGTGGCCTTGGTGGTGGGTCACGTAGGGATTGCAGTCCCAAAATTTGGCCATTTCCAGTTGCTCGTCGTTGAGGTCGTTCACGGCTTGGTAGACCTGCATCAGGTCGCGGTAAAATTTCGATTCCTCTTCCAGGCTAAAAGCTGGCGCAGGCTCAGGTACAAACTGGTCGGCGGAATCGATCACAAAGGGGCGAATCTGATCCCAGTGTGGCTCGATGCCATCCATGTAATCGGGTGGGGTAGGGGTCCATCGCCCGGGGCTCTCAGGATCGACGGTGTACTTGGGGTAGGTGCGGGTCTGCTTGTATTGGTCGCCATCGGCCCAGGCCAGCACGTGCTCGGCCACCTGATCGCCGTAGGCCAGCGACTGCTCGATCACCCGCTCGGGGACGCCCATGGCTTGGAAGTCCTGCACGATTTGCTGCTGATGAGCCTCCATCTTGTCGATCGAAAAAATCAGCGCATGCCCAACCTGGGTAAAGGCCCGCAGCGCCGCCAGGGGGTAGCACAATTCGTCGCCTGGCACAGAAGGGCGCGGAATCGAGTCGAAATCTGTCAGTTGACC
>CAYVAP010000010.1:0-10376 GCA_964449365.1 uncultured Bacteroidia bacterium | reverse complement strand
TTGACCCGCCAGGCTGCGGTAGTATGGCTCCACTAGCGCCATGATTTCATAGGCCGCCACATTGGGATAAGCATAGATGCGACTGGCTACCGGGGGCGAAAAGATGTCATAAACGATGATATCGGTCAACTGCTTGACCGTGCGGTGATACAGCTCAGGATTGCGAGCCGCCTGCTGATAGCTGCCTGGATCAGGCTGGCAGCCCAGCACACCACCCAAAATCAGGCCCATGCCCAAGCGAAATATCCAGACGTTCATAAGCGATGTTGGTAGTAGAATCTATTCTTACTCAAAGGTAGCCAACAGCCGCTAGTTTTGCCAATCAAGCACATAGCCCGGACCTTGCTTATGTGAACGGTATGCGGAATAGGGGGTGGGTTTACCGGGTAGGGGGTGTTCCCGCTATTGACATTTCTCACTCTCGCTGAAATACTCGCACATAATCCACCGCCATACGCTGCGGGAAGGTGGTGGTAGCATCAGGGTCACCGGGCCATTCTCCCCCTACCGCGAGGTTGAAGACGAAAAAGAAGGCGTTGCGAAACTCATCGAGGTCGCTCGACTCGATATTGGTCGAGTGATACTGCTGATCATCGACCAGCCAGCGGATCTCATTCTCGGTCCAGATGATGGAGAAGACGTGAAACTCATCGTTGAAGATGCCAGAGTCGAGGGAGTAAGCTCCCCCAAATTGCGCGCGTTCGCCGTCGGGCTCGGTGGCCCAGTGTACCGTACCGTGTACGACATCAGGCTGATGGCCGACCATTTCCATGATATCGATTTCACCGCAGGCGGGCCAGCCCACCTGATCGAGGTTATCGCCTAGCATCCACAGGGCCGGCCAGATGCCTTGTCCGTAGGGCAACTTGGCGCGCAGGTCTATGCGTCCGTATTGGAAAGCCTGTCGGCCTTTGGTGATGATGCGCGAGGAGGTGTAGGTCGCGCCGTTGAAGGGCTCCTGACGCGCTTCGATCACCAATTTCCCTTCTCGAAAATACAGGTTTTCGGGGCGGTCGGTATAGGTTTGCTGCTCATTGTTGCCCCAGCCACAGAGGTCAGGGCAGCCATCGCCGAGCTCGTAGCTCCAATCGCTGGAGAGCGACCCGTCGTTGAATTCATCTTGCCATACCAGCTCATAGCCCTCGTAATCGTCGGGGCTGCGGTAGCCCTCGTCGCCGATTTCGCCGCTCTGGTTGGATTCGTCGTCGTTGCGAATGGTGCCAATAGCCTCGCTTGAGCTGAGCTGAGCCCCCACGATGTCCGACAATTGGATGGTGAAAACCTCATCGCCCTCCCGGAGTGTATCGCCTAGAATGCTCACCTCTATGGCGGATTTTGATGCTCCCGGCGCAAAGGTCAAGGTCGAAGGCGGAATGGCCACGTAGTCTTCACTCGCGGTCGCACTGCCATCCACGGTCTCGTAGCGCACGCTCACTTCCTTTTCACTTGCCGCCGAGAGCCGCACCCGGAAAGACATGGTAGATGGGGCGTCGCCTTCGAATTTTCCGGTGCTTTCGATGCCTAGAAAGGGCGTAGCCCCCTGGGTGGGCTCCTCAGATTCGCTCTTACAAGCCGTCAAGCTCAGTATGGCTAGCAGGCCAAGGATGGTCCATCGATTTTGCATGGGATATTAAAAGTGGTTGAATGAAAGATTGGTTGATTCACCGATATGAACGGGGCTACGGGGGTAAAAAGCGCCGCAGAAACCAGCCCTCGAAAACGAAATGGTCGCGAACGTTCAACTGCGCACGTTGAACGTTCCTCGCCAGGTGGCCAAATGGCCTCGCCTCTGGTGATTATGCGAGTCTGAAGGCAAAAGGGCCCAGCCCTTTTGCCTTCAGACTCGCTCGCCTCACTGAGCGACAAAGTATAAGGTGAAGTAGCCCTGGCCGGGCGTCCCGTTTGCCTGCATAATCGGGCTTAGCAGCACCAGGCGATCTTCGGTCAACTCGATGATGTCGTAGACAGGACCCGAGTCCATCACTCCGAGGAACAGATCTTCATCAGAAAGGACGATCTGATCAGCCCCTTCGAAGCCAGCGCCAGCTTCGATGCGCCAAGTACCCGCCGGGGGCGTGAAGTCTTGAGCCTGATAACCCGCGTAGGGGTTGATCGATTGACCATTGTTGTCATAGACGAAGTCTGCGCCATCGAAGGCGAAGGTCCAGGCGTCGTCGTATTGTGCCGCTTCGAGTCCTTCCTCTGGCGAGCCAAACCACTCGGTCGACACCGGAACCGGCCCTACCGAAATAGCATTGGCCGCCTGTGACCAGATCCAGGTCTTGCTGTCTTGGGTGCCACAGCCTCCCGTCAGCAGCAAAGTGGTGCTATCGCATTCGATGGCTTTGTCTTGGGTGATGGCGACCATCTCGCGAGCAATGGCGGTACCGCCCTGCGCGGCCACGTACAGCACGATCTCGTACTCTCCTTGGAGGCTAAAGGTCACCGTGTCAACCGCTCGGGTAGAGCTCGGCTTGCTGGCCCCACTCGGAAACGCCCACAGTACGTTATTTTCGATGCCCGAGGCATCCAGCGCGATTTGATTAGAGTCGCCCGGAACGTAGCTCCACGAGAAACTGGTAGACCCATCAGCCGGAGCAGGAAGCTCTACATCGTCGACCTGATAGGGATCGCAAGCTGCTAGCAGCAGCCCGATAGCGAATAAGATATAGCTGAGTTGTTGCATGATAGATTCAAGTTTTTGCAGTAGTAAGATTACCTGGCGTGATTTCCGCTAGTGGGGAAAGTTCAAAGTTTCCAGTTGAAAGTAAATTTAGCCGCTGGGCGCGGCCACCGAGTGAGCCAATATGAACGGTAGGTAAACGCTGTGCCTGACCACCTTATTCCCCTGACCGTTCATGTAAGTGAGAGTGATCGAGGTGATCGAGGTGATCGGGGTGATCGGGGTGATCGGGGTGATCGGAGGTGATCGGGGTGATCGGGGTGATCGGGGTGATCGGGGTGATCGGGGTGATCGGAGGTGATCAGGGTGATCAACGGGATACGATCACCTAGATCACCGTTTACCTAGATCACCGATCACCTGGATCACTGTTCACCTGGATCACCGTTCACCTAGATCACTGTTCACCTAGATCACTGTTCACCTGGATCACCGTTCACCTGGATCACCGTTCACCTGGATCACTGTTCACCTAGATCACTGATCACCTAGATCACTGATCACCTGGATCACTGATCACCTGGATCACTGTTCACCTAGATCACCGATCACCTGGATCACTGTTCATCTAGATCACCGTTCACCTGGATCACTGTTCACCTAGATCACTGATCACCTGGATCACTGTTCACCTAGATCACCGTTCACCTGGATCACCGTTCACCTAGATCACCGTTTACCTAGATCACCGATCACCTGGATCACCGATCACCTAGATCACCGATCACCTGGATCACTGTTCATTGACCACTGACCACTGACCACTGATCCCTGTTAATACCCAGGATTTTGCTCGATCAGCCCATTGGAAAGCTGGATCTCACGGGTGGGAATGGGAAACTTCTCATGGATGCCATCGACAAAGCTTTTGCCGTGAGCCCGCATGATCTCACCGACGCGGTCGGTGCGTACCAGATCGAAGAAGCGATGACCTTCCAGGGCCAGCTCGACCCGTCGCTCGTGGTAGATGGCTTCGAGTAGGGCAGGCCCGCTGGCCGTCACGTCGGGCAGCAGCTCTGTCTGATCGCCTCGGGCACGGGCCCGCACTTGATTGACCAGCTCCCGGGCGGTGGCTTCGTCGCCGGTGTGATAGGCCGCCTCGGCATACATCAGCAGCACATCGGCGTAGCGAATGATGCGCTCGTTGGAGGGGCCGTTGGTTTCGGGGGCTCCCAGGGTAGCTTCTTCGCTGGGCGTGATGTAGTACTTGCGAGGATAGTATAGGTGAGGATACCCAGTCGCGTCGGTGGTCAATTCCCCTCGTCCAGGCAACTCGTCGCCCAGTTGAAAGAGGGTCCACCCCAGACGGGGATCACCCTCCTCAAACTCATCCACCAGGTCTTGGGTCGGCAGGTTGAAGCCATACCCCCCAAACTGCCCGCGTGGGCGCTGAAAGACGTTGGTCAAGGTGCCTTCTTCGAAGAAACCCCAGTCGCCGCCCGAGGCGTTCATGTAGGCGATTTCGAAGACCGACTCATCGTTGAACTCACCCGCCTGGGTAAAGATGCTCCCGTACTCATCTACCAGGCGATACACGCCGCTGTTCACCAGGTCTTCAGCCACCGGTTTGGCATCGGTCCACTTTTGCTGCCAGGCATACGCCTTGATCAGTAGCCCTTGCGCTGCGCCCCGAGTGATACGGCCCAGCTCAGAGGTAGGGTAGGTGGTAGGTAGCTCAGGGATGGCTTCGGTCAGGTCGGCCTCGATCTGAGCCCAAATCTCGGCTTCCGCAGCCCGAGGCATTTGGTCTTCTTCAGGAGAGAGTGTAGTCGTTACCAGGGGTACTCCGCCAAAGATGGTCACCAACTGGTAGTAATGGTAGGCACGGATAAACTTGGCTTCGGCCAGGATGCGGGCTTGCAGAATGGGATCCATGGCAATCTCAGGCACCTTTTCGAGCACTACATTGGCGTAGTAGACCCCGTCGTAGTCCGCGAGCCACTCTGCGGAGAGCAGTTCGCTATTGGGGCGACCCTCGAAATTTTCGAGGCGGCCCAGTGAGGCCACGTCATTGGGCCCAGAGCCTCCTTTGTTGGCGTCGTCAGAGACGATATCGCCCCAAAACCAGCGGAAGTGCCCGGCATTAACGATCTGTCCGTCCAGTTGGAGGGTAGAGTAAGCCGCCGTCAGAGCCGCTAAGGCATCGTCCTCGTTTTGGTAAAAATTGTCATCGGTGATGGCGGTCAGGTTTTCCTTTTGCAGAAATCCTTCGCAGCTACTCAAGAGCAGCCCCAGCGTGATCAGTAGAAAGAGTTTATGAATAGATCGCATGATTTGTTCGATTTTGAAATTATAGTCCAATCTGAATACCTCCCTGCCAGATACGTGGCGCAGGGTAGAACGCCCGGTCGATGCCAATCTCCAGGGTGCCTCGACTGCCAATCTCTGGATCTAGCCCCGAGTAGTTGGTGAAGGTGAAGAGGTGCTGCACCGCCGCGTAGAGGCGCAGCTTGCCCAGGTGGAGTCGATTCAGTACGCTCGCAGGCAGGCTGTAGCCGAGCTGGAGGTTTTTGATGCGTAGGAAGGAACCGTTTTCTACGAAGAAGTCCGACACGCGGGCGTTTTGGTTGGGGTCGCCCCAGACGGCACGCGGCTGGGTCTGTGATGGGTTGCTGGGGGTCCATCGCTCCAGGCGAGAGACAGGGCGATTGGTCATCTCAAAGTCGTAGCGGGTAAAGCCCCGGTACAGTTCATTGCCAGCCACCCCTTGCAGAAAGAGGCTCAGATCGAAGCCGTAGGCGTTGATCGAGCCTGTGAAGCCGAAGTTCCAGTCGGGGGTGGGATTACCGATCAGCACTTGATCGTCATCGTCGATCACGCCGTTGTTGTCTTGGTCTACAAAGCGCAGATCGCCCGGGGCGGTACCATCGCTCTGAAAGGCGTGGGCGGCTACTTCTTCTGCGCTCTGAAAAATGCCATCGGTTTCGAAACCGTAATAGTGCCCCACGGGAAAGCCCACGTCGGTGCGCGCAATGAAGGCATTGGCCTGTTGCAAGAAGCCCGTTAAAATCGGCTGACTAGCCTCCCCCCCGAGATCGGTCAGCTCGTTTTGGATGTACGAGACGTTACCACCAAGGGTAAACTTGATATCCGGGTTGATGCGCCCCTGATAGTTGATGGCAAACTCTAGCCCTTGGTTGCGCATACTCGCAGCATTGACCACAGAGTTGAGCGCCCCTACGTGGCCGAGTGCGGGCAATGGGATCAGCATGTCGCGGGTGTAGCGCAAAAAGGCATCGGCACTCAGGTAGAGCTGGTCATTCCAGAGTCCCAAGTCTACCCCGAGGTTGTACTGCTCAGTGGTCTCCCAAAAAATGTCTGGATTGGCCCGCCGGCTGGGGGCTGCCCCTCCCACCTGATTTTCGCCCGGTCCCAAAAGATAGGAATATGAGCCATTGGCCCCATTGCCATCATAGAAGCGAGAAATCAGGGCCTGGTACTGATAGCGGGCAATATTTTGATTGCCATTTTGCCCCCAACTGGCCCGCAGCTTCAGAAAGTTGATGGTGTTGTTGGTGGCCAGAAAATTTTCTTCCGAAAGCACCCAGCCCAACGAGAGGGAGGGAAACACGCCAAAACGGTTGTTGGGACCAAAATTCGAGGATCCATCAGCCCGCACGATTGCGGTGAGTAGGTATTTGCCATCGTAGCTGTAATTGGCTCGCCCGAAAAAGGACAGCAACGAGCCTTCCTCAATGCCGCCGCCCGAGGTCTGATCCTCTCGTCGAACAGAGCCATTGTTGAGATAAGCGTATTGCACATTGTTGAAGGTCAGGCTATCACGAGAGGCGATCTGAAACTCGTACAACTCAGCCCGGGCCGAGGAGCCTAGCAGGGCAAAGAAGTCGTGCTTTTCACTCAAGGTGGTCTCGTAGGTCAGGATGTTGTCCCACTGATAATTGAACCAGCGAAAATTCTGAAAGGTCACCGAGTTGCGCTGGTTGTTGTCGTTCACACTCAGGAAGTACTCCGGACGAAAGGAGCGCTGGTTGGCATTGGTCAAGTCGAGATTGAGGGTCGACTTGGCTTTCAAGCCTGGAATGATTTCTACCTCGCCATACACTGCCCCGAAGATGCGATCGCTTTCGAAGCGGTCGTAGGTATTGTTGATCTGATTGACCGGATTGAAAATGTCAGTGTCCAGAAACTGCGAGGGCAGGTAGTTGCCGTTTTCATCTTGCACCGCCGAGGTGGGGTCGAGGTTGAGGGCCCGCAGCAGCGGGGTAGAAAATTCATTGTTTTCCGGCAAAAAGTTCCGTCCGATCTGCACGAAGTTGATGCGCGTACCGGCCTTGATGCGCTCGCCGAGGTCGTAGTCGGAGTTGAAACGCAGGGTCAGGCGATCGAAGCCCGACTTGTCGCCCCCGATGATGCCTTCTTGGGTGAAGTAGTTACCTGAGAGGGCATAGTTGGCGGTCTGATTGCCGCCCGTGACCGAGAGCTGATGGCTTATGATGGGTGCGCGGGTGAAGATCTGACCTTGCCAGTCGGTGCCCTCGCCTAGGCTAGCGGGATTAGCCAACTCATCGAAAGGGACCAAGCCTGCATTGATGCGGGCCTCATTGATGAAGAGGGCATACTCTTGCGCGTTGAGCAAGTTGAGCTTTTTCCAGGGCTCCTGTACGCCGTAGTAGCCGTCGTAGTTGATTTGCGCCTTCTGGTTGCGACTGCCCCTTTTGGTGGTGATGATCACGACCCCATTGGCCCCGTTGGTACCGTAGATGGCGCTAGAGGCGGCGTCTTTGAGCACGTTGATCGACTCGATATCGTTGGGGTTGAGAAAATCCAAGCCATTGACCAGCACCCCATCGACCACGTAGAGCGGGTCGCTGTTGTTGATCGTACCCAGGCCACGGATACGCACACTGAGGCCAGAGCCAGGCGAGCCCGAGTTTTGGGTAACCTGTACCCCCGCCGCCCGGCCCTGCAAGGCCTGCTCGACCCGCAGCACAGGCGTTTCGGAGATTTCTTTGGCGCTGATGCTGGAAACCGAGCCCGTAATGTTGCTACGTTTTTGAGCGCTGTAGCCCACCACCACGATCTCTTCGGTAGTAGAGGTGGCTACTTCCAGGCTGACATCGATGGTGGCTTTGTCGCCGACCTCCACCTCCAGCGCTTCGTAGCCGATGTAGCGAAACACCAGCACGGCATCTGAGCCCGAGACCTCCAGGCGGTACTGCCCGGATTCATCGGTGAAAGCGCCTCGCGTCGTGTTTTTGACCAGCACGGTAGCGCGGATCAGCGGCTCACCAGCTTCGTTGGTGACCGTGCCGGTGACCGTACGAGATTGTGCCCACAAAGCACTGCATAGGAGCAGTCCTAGGAGGCTGAGTAGTAGTTGTTTCATTGCTAAGAAAAAAAATGAGGAAAACGTTTGTGCCCAAAAGATGAGAAGGCAGGATAACCTGCCTTCTCGTTTCACACGAAGTAGTCGATCACTTGGGTTATTGCTTTACCACACGGCGTACGGCGCGCAACCCTTCGCTCTGTACCTCGATCAGGTATGTGCCGCTGGGCAGACCCCCAAAGTCGAGTTGGTACTGCGTTTGGTTGGTCGAGACCTGCCGTAGAGTCTGTCCAGTGGCAGCCAGGATCCGGATGTCTTTGGGCAGCGATGACTCAAAAGTCAACCGGGCTTCCTCTGTAACCAACGTATTGGCTACGTTGAAGAGCGAGGCCTGTTGACTGCGTAAGCTAGTCGCTTGCGTGGTGTCTGTGACAATGATGTCATCGAAGTAATACACAAATTCGTCCGTACGTACTTGGCCAAAGTCAAAGAAAACGATGGGCCGCGCCCAAGGCTCTCCCGCCGCAGTGACACCATTACCGCTCTCAGAGGGAATCGTTGGATCGAAGCACAACTCTACCCATTCATTGGCTACCATGATAGAATCACTCTGCTCCCATGAATAATCGTTATTGGTGGGATCGGTAGCCCCGCCCTCTAGCTTGAACAAAAATTTGATGGGCGCTTGAGGAGACCAAACCTTGATACAGATGGTCTCACTAGAGTTGCTCAAGTCTAGCGGCGTCTGTGGGTTAGGATCAGAAAAAGCGCCAGCAAAAACCTCTGAGCCAGCCGGGCGAATATGCTCAGCTACGCTGTCGCTAAGGTTGATCCCACTTGGATCAGGATTGGCGATGGTCTGATTAAGCGTACCATCTATTGAGCTACCAAAGTAAAAAAACGGCGTGGTAGTAGCCGCATCTTCAAAGTCGAGAATGACCGTTTCGACTTGCCCGAAGGCTGGACGGAAGAGACCTGTCAGCAGACAGGCACTCAGTAGTAGTACATTTTTCATCATCAAGTACATTTAAGGTTAAGGTTAAATAAGGAAATAAGCCGCATGACATCAGATGAGCCTTCAAGGGTAACCGTTTCTACCCAATAAAAAAACAAAGGGCACGATTTCTATCCGCTCACTTTGTCAAAGCAGTAGCTAAATGTAGCTGATTACCAGTAAGAAATCATCATAAGCCACTACATCAAACCTTCACCAAGGGTTCGTTTTTATACATCATTTCTGGGGCAATCGAGAAAAAGTGAATAACTTTTCTACATCATGGTCGCGAATTTCGTAGCTTCCTTCTTAATCGATTTGAGAAAGCTGCTATGACTCGCTATTTGCTATTTACTGGACTCTGGGTAGGGCTGAGCGTGATGGTTTTGGCCCAACCCACCAACCTGGGGCTACCTTCCATCCGTAATTTTGAGAAAACCACCTACCAGGGAGGCACCCAAAGCTGGGATTTTGCTCAGGACGAACTGGGCCGCATCTACGTGGCCAACAACGAGGGCCTGCTGACTTTTGATGGCATTCATTGGCAGCGCTACCCCTTGCCCAAGCAGACCATCGTGCGGTCATTGGCCTTGCTCCCCGATGGGCTGATCCTCGTCGGGGGCCAAAGTGAGCTAGGCTACTTTGCCGGCGATGCCCGGGGGCAGCTACGCTACCATTCCTTGGTCGAGCAGTTGCCCGATAGCCTGCGCAGCTTTGCCGACGTCTGGGACATCGACACCCTAGATGGCATGGCGTATTTGCGTACGGCCCATTTGCTGATGTGCTTCGATGGCCGACATCTGCAGGTACTGGCCCACAAACCCAAGGCCGAACTGCTGAGCCTTTCCATCGCGGCGGGGCAAATCTGGGTACACAGCACCGATCAGGGGTTTTGTCGCTGGGAGCAGGGGCAGTTGCGGCCCATCCTGGATACCTCCGCCTGGCGAGAGCGCCTTATCGTGCGGGTATTGCCGTGGCAAAACCAAGAGCAACTGCTAGTCACCCTGCGTCATGGGCTATGGCTGCTGCGCGATGGGGAGGTGCGCCCCTGGCCTCTGAGCCACGATACCCTGCTCAAGCGCCTGCGCATTCACGCCGCCTGCCAGCTTCCCGACCATCAAATCGCGCTGGGCACCGCCCTGGGGGGAGTCTTTATCCTGGATGAAAATGGCAGAGTACAGCAGCACCTCGATCAGGCACGAGGGCTGCAAGACAATAATGTGCTGACCATCCTCACTGATCGCAACCACAACCTGTGGCTGGGCCTGAACTACGGCATCGATTTTCTCGAACTCAACTCTCCACTCAGCCGCATCTATCCCGACGGGGACCTTCGTGGCACGGCCTACGCCGCAGTCTCCTATCAAGGACGGCTTTACCTTGGTACCTCCAGTGGCTTGTATATGGTGCCT
>CAYVAP010000009.1:2682-23851 GCA_964449365.1 uncultured Bacteroidia bacterium | reverse complement strand
TGAAGCGATTGTGACTGGCACCGGCTACGTGCGCAAATTTTACGAAAGCATCAAGCGGGCCACCTGGCAGGGCACCGTCGAGCGCATCTTCATCACGGGGGTCTCGCCAGTAACGCTCGACAGCCTGACCTCGGGGTTCAATATTGGAGCCGACTTCAGCCGTGATGCCTTGATGGCGGAGATGATGGGATTTACCCCACGAGAAGTAGAAGAGATGCTGGGTCAGGTAGGGGTAACGGCTGACGCAGTAAGCGAGGTGATGCAGGACTTGCGCGGTTGGTACAATGGCTATCGCTTTGCTACTCAAGTCTCTGAGACGCTCTACAACCCCGACATGGTGTTGTATTTTCTCTCCACCTATGAACGACATCGTGCCTATCCCGAGGACATGCTCGACACCAACATCGCCTCGGACTATGGGCGCATCCGCCGGTTGTTTCGCCTGGGGGGCAGAGAAGCGCGGCACTTCGAGCTGCTGCAACAATTGCTGGAGACCCGCGAGATCCGCACCCAAATCACCGCGCAGTTCAGTTTCGAGAAGACCTTCACCGACGTCGATTTCCTCAGCTTGCTTTATTATTCGGGCATGCTAACCATCAAGGGGCAGGACCTGGGCGAGGCTATCCTGGGGATTCCCAACAAGGTGATCGAGAAGCTGTACTATCAGTACTTCGCCGATTTGCTGGGTGAGCAGCTCGTCGATACGCCCAATTCACTGGACGTACAAGGGGCGGTACGCACCCTGGCCCGCCACAATGATCCCTATCCCCTGCTGGCTTTGGTATCTGACACCCTGCACAAGCTCTCCAACCGCGATTGGATGCCCTTCAACGAAAGTACCGTCAAGGCCATCCTGGTGAGCTACCTACATGCCTCGCAGCTCTACTTCATCCGGTCGGAGCCAGAGTTTGAGCAGAAATACGTGGACCTGCTGCTGCAACGACGCGAGCCCTTTCCGGCCCCGCATCAGTTTGCCTTTGAATTGAAATACCTGAAGAAAAAAGACGCCCACCGCCTCGATGAGGTGGTAGCCGAAGCCCAGACGCAATTAACAGGCTACCTGCAAAGCGAGCTCCTACGCAGTCTATCGGACCTCCGCGCCTGGGTGGTCGTGTTTGTGGGCACGGAAGTGGGGTATGCGGGGGAGGTGGCATAAGGAAATCGGCTCACCTATATGAACGGGGCGTAGGAGGCTTCGGCACAGGCAGCCCCCGTTCATATTGGCTTACTCAGTGGCCGCATCAAGCGGCCAGCTTTACTTTCAACCGCGAAACGAATGACTAGCTCACTCATTCACCGCACTGAGCGACTATGACTTACGCTCAACTGGGAACGTTGAAATTTCTTCGTCAGGGGTATGGCGGCGCACCCGCTACAAGATCCGCTTGCGCCGAAACCACCCATAGATCACCAGGCTAATCAGCGCCATGACCCCCAGGGTCAGAAAGTAGCTCCAGCGCCAGTGGAGCTCCGGCATGTGGTCGAAGTTCATGCCGTAGATGCCCGCGATGAAGGTCAGCGGTAGGAAGAAAGCCGAAAAGATGGTCAGCAGCTTCATCACGTCGTTGTTCTTCTGCGCGTTGAGCGACATCAGCACGTGGGTGAGATTATGAGCATCTTCGAGCACCTCATCGTAGAGCAGCAGCAGGCTGGTGAGGGTGTCGAGGATGTCTTGCCGGGTCGATTTCATTCCCTTGGGGGCCTCCAGTTGGGTGATTACACCTTGGGAAAGGGTGAGCAGCTTGCGGCTGATGCGGGCCTTGCTGCGCTGGTAGTAGAGGTCTTCGACCGAGAGGTTGTGCTCTTTTTCCAGGAAAAGGGTCCGCTCCAGGGTGTCCATGTAGGCAGACTGCTCCCGCACCGGCTCGCGGTAGCTGCGCACCATGTGCTGCACAATGTCTAGCACCAGATGGCGAGGCGTAGCATAGCTGGGCTTGAGCCGCTTCAAAAACTCGAACTGGGCCCGGTGCACCGTGATCAGGCGATCTTTGTGCATGAAAAAGGCAATCTTGTTGGACAGCTCGCCCACGGTGGTGACCGGTGCCTGGGGCTCGGCGGAGTAAGCCCGCAGGATGAGAAAGACATACTCTTCATGCAGCTCGATCTTGGGCAGGTGGCCGTGTTGCAGGCTATCGATCAGCAGCATGGGGTCCAGGCCATATTGCTGGGCTACCTCGTCGAGGTCAGACCGAGTCGGCGAGGTGAGGTCGATCCAGGTAAAGGTTTCGTAAGGACGAACTTGCTGAGTGGCAGACATACGGTGACAGTTAGGCCGCAAAGTAAGCCGCCCCGGGCGCTAAAGTCAAAGCATTGGGCGCAGAGAGCCAGCTAGTCTAAGCAGGGACGAGGGAAGGAGGACAGCCCCGCAGGTGCAGCCCACGAACGAGCCTATGCACCTTATCTGATGAGCATTTACCGTATGCCATCCACCCATGACCGTTCACACCGGTAAAGCCCCATCGTTTTGGGAAAAGTTCTCCCAAGGGGATAATTTCACGAGGTAATTTCAAGCCAGGTTGACCTTATGCACAGTCCGAAGGGAGAAGGAACTATCCTTTCCCCTGGTGGTTCTTAAAGGCACGGGGGAATCAAATCAGTACACGGTATGAGGAAGGATTTACACATTATCGCCATTGGGGCCTCGGCGGGGGGGTTGGAAGCGCTGCAAGCATGGCTAAGGCAGCTGCCCGCCACAGCCGACGCGTGTGTGCTCGTCGCTCAGCACCTGAGCGCTACCCACCAGAGTCACCTCATCGAGCTGCTGCAGCGGGCCACCCCGTGGCCGGTCCAGGCGGCCCAGGACGGCGAAGTGCTGCGCAGCCAGCAGGTGTACGTTATCCCTCCCGACCGGGACCTGCTCATCCAGGCGGGCCGCATGGTGCTGCGTCCCCCCATGCAGCCGCGCGGGCCCAAGCCCTCGATCGATCGCCTCTTCGAGTCGCTGGCCGCCGACGCGCCCCAGCGCAGCATCGCCGTGGTGCTCTCCGGCACCGGCAGCGACGGGGCCCGGGGCATGCAAGCCCTCGCCGCCACCGGGGCAGACTGCCTGCTGATCGCCCAGGACCCCAGCAGCGCTCAGCACGAGGGCATGCCCCAGGCCAGCATCGACACCGGGGTGATCGACCTGATCCTCCCGCCTGAGCGCATGGGCGAAAAGATCAGCGCCTTTTTGCAAGGGGAAGTCCCCACGCCCCACCTGCGAGAAGAACCCCAGTACCTGACCAAGATCATCTCTTACCTGAGCCAGCAAACCGAGATAGACCTCTCGCACTACAAAGCGACCACCCTGCGTCGGCGCATCAGCCAGCGCATGACCCGGCTGGGGCTCACCCGGCTATACGCCTATTGGGAGCGCCTTCAGCGCGACCCCCAGGAGGTGAAGCACATGTTTCAACGGCTGCTGATCGGAGCCACCTCCTTTTTTCGAGACCCCGAAGCCTTCGCGGCCCTCGAAGAGCAGCTCCAGACCTACCTGGCCCAGCGCCCCCCCGGCGCGGCCCTGCGCTGTTGGGTACCCGGCTGCGCCACTGGCGAGGAAGCCTACTCGCTGGCCATGGTGATCCACCGCCTGCTGGGCGAAAAAGCCGAGTCGTATCCCCTGCAAATTTTTGCCACCGACCTCGACGAGCAAGCCATCGGGCAGGCCCGCAGCGGCCAGTTTTCCGCCCAAAGCCTCGATCAACTGCCCCCCGAGCTGCGCCACGCTTACTGCGAGCCCCTGGCTGAGGGAGGGTATCGAGTCAAATCATCGATCCGAAGCGCGATCCTGTTTTCTCCTCACAACCTCATCGCCCAGCCGCCCTTTTTGAAGCTCGACCTGATCTGCTGCCGCAACCTGCTGATCTATTTCGACCAGAGCCTGCAGCAGCAGATGATCCCGCTGTTTCACTACGCCCTGCAACCCGGGGGACTGCTGTTTCTGGGCCAATCCGAGAGCATCGGCCCCTTTACCGAGCTATTCACACCCCTGGATGCCAAGCACAAGCTCTTTCAGCGCCAGAGTCGCCCTGCCCGCCTGTTGCCCCGGTGGCCCTTACCCCCGAGCAGCAGCAGCGCCCCGGCCCCGCCCCCCGCTGATACCTGGGCCCAGCGCATACAAGAGACCCTCTACCAGACCTACGAGCATCCTTACCTGCTGATCGACCGTCAGGGCCACGTACGCGAGATTCGGGGCGACATGCAGGATTTCCTCCGCTTTCCTGCGGGCGGCATGCAGACCCACCTGCTGCACCTGATCCATGCCGATCTGGCCAGCGAGGCCCGCCACCTGATGACCCAAGCCATCAACAATCGTGCGGCTCAGTCGGGCCGCATCCGGCGCCTGGGCCCAGCCGATCCGTCCATCTGGGTGCGCCTCTGCCTCAAGCCCCTGCTGTACCAAAAAGAAGCTGAAGACGGCTACCTCGTCATCTTCGAGCGCCTCCATCCCGAGGGCTTCTGGCCTCAGCGGCTCGACACCACCGCAGCACCAGCCTCCCTCCCCGCCAACAACCGGGCCGAGGAGTTGGAGCGCGAGCTGATCGCCACCCGGGAAGAGCTACAAGCCTACATCCAGCAACTCGAGACCAGCAACGAAGAGCTGCAAACCCTCAATGAGGAGCTGCAAAGCGCCAGCGAAGAGTGGCAGAGCACCAGCGAAGAGCTGGAGACGGCCAACCAGGAATGGCAGAGCAGCAACGAAGAAGTGCAAATCGCCTACGCCGAACTCCAGCGCAGCTACCAGACCCTGGCCACCAAAGAGGCGCAGTTGGCCCGGCAGGTCGCCGATACCCAAGCCCTACTCAACAACGACTTGCAAGCCTTTTGGCTGGTAGACACCCAGCATCGACTGCTGAGCTTCAACCGCAAAGCCCAGGAGACGGCTCACCTGCTACGGGGCCGATCCATCGAGCGCGGCCAATCGGTGCTCGATCTGTTTCCCACCGATTACCTGCCCTACTTGCTGGAGCACCTCAGCCAGGCCCTGGCGGGCGAAGCTTACACCACCGAGCAGCTACTCACCGATCAAGCCGGGGTGCCTCGCTGGTACAGCCTTCACCTCAGTCCTGTGCAGGTGGAGGGTGGCTCCGTCCAAGGTGTATCGATCGGCCTGCTCGACATTACGGCCCTCAAGTCGGCCCTATCGGCCCTCGATGACAAGGAACAGTTGGTCAAATCGGTGTTTGATGCTACCACCGTAGGCCTTTGCATCACCGATGAGCAAGGGCACTTCGTGGACGTCAACCAGGCTTACTGCCGCATACATGGCTATGAGCGCGAGCAGTTGCTGGGGCAATCCTTTCTCATGGTGGTGCCCGAGGCCCAGCGCTCGCAGTGGCAGCAGTGGCACGATGCATTCATCGAAGGGGGCGAGGAGCAACCCGAGCAGGTTGAGGTGATCGATCGGCAGGGGAGAACCCGCACCGTGCGGGCCTCAGCCCAGCGCCTGCTGCGCCCCGACGGTCGCCGCTTCAAGGTAACCTCGGTGCGCGACATCACCCAGGAACTCTACCAGCGCCATCAGATCGAGCAGTTGTCCGAAAACCTGCCGGGGGTGCTGTTTCAGTACCGACAATATTCCGACGGGAGCGAAGACCTGCTAAACGTCTCCGAAGGGGCTATCGACATTTGGGGCTTTCGCGCCGAGGAATGCGCCGCGCGTATCACCGAGATCTGGCAGCGGGTCCACCCCGAGGATGTGGAAGCCTTTCAGGCAGAGATTCACCGCTCGGCCCAGCGGATGGAAGGCTGGGCTACCGACTGGCGCTATGATCATCCCACCAAAGGCCTCATTTGGCTCAGGGGGCTGGGCAGGCCCCGGCCCACCGAGCAAGGCTCGCTTACCTGGGACTCGGTGATCCTCGAAATCACCCAGGAAAAGCGCCACGAGCAGGAGGCCACCCGTCTGCGCGACAACCAAAATGCGCTGATCAACAACACCGAAGACCTCATCTGGTCCCTCGATCCTGAGCTGAAGCTCATCGCGGCCAACGAGGCTTACCTGCGGACGGTGGCGCAGCTTGCGGGGCAATCAGTGCAGCCCGGCGATCCGGTGATCGTCGAGGCCTTTGGCCCGGAGCTGGTCGACCGCTGGCGCGGCTACTACCAGCGCGGGCTGGCGGGAGAAGCCTTCCAGGTTACGGAGCAAGTCTTAGACCCCTCGGTGGGGCGAGAAATGTACGGGCTGCTTTCGTTTTATCCCATCCGCAACCACCAGGGCGAGGTGGTGGGCCTGGCTTGCTACAACAAGGACATCACCCAGCAAGTGGAGCAGCAGAAGCTGCTGGAGCAGGCCACGCAGATTGCTCAACTGGGCTACTACCGCCAGCCGATCGACCGGGAGGAGCGGTACTGGAGCCAGCAATTGCGCAGCCTGCTACACGAGCCTCCCGATCAACCCCGGCTCGATCCCGCGACCTACCTGGCGCAGGTTCACCCAGAGGATCGGGAGGCCGTGGCCGAGGCGTATCAGCGACTGCGGGAGGCACATATCCCCCTAGACTTGGCCTATCGCCTGAGCCTGAGCGATGGGACCCTGAAGTGGGTACACGAAAAGGGAAAGGTGCAGCTCAGTCCCAGTGGCATGCCCATCGCCCTGGAAGGCACCATCCAGGACATCACCGCGCAAAAGCAGGAAGAACAGCGGCTCAGGCTGCTCGAAAGCGTGATCACCCACACCGATGACGCGGTGCTGATCACCGAGGCCGAGCCACTCGATCAGCCTGGTCCCCGCATTCTCTACGTCAATGAGGCTTTTACCCGCATGACGGGCTACCGTCCCGAAGAAGTCATCGGGCGCACCCCTCGCCTCCTGCAAGGCCCCAACTCTAACCATGAGGGCCTGCGCGACCTGGGCGAAAAGCTGCGCCGAGGGGAATCGGCCGAGTTGACCACGATCAACTACAAAAAAAACGGCGAAGAGTTCTGGATCCACTTTCGGGTAACGCCCGTGAGCAACGAAAAAGGCTGCTACACCCATTGGATTGCCATCGAGCGCGACGTTACGCAGGCGGTGAACGAGCGGCGGCAGCAGGAGCTGATCTTTGCCCTGGGCCGCCTGATCAACAGCGACCTGAGCTACGCCGAGGCCATCGACCAGGTGCTGGCCGAGATCGCTCAGTTTGGGGCCTATGCCGTGGCTGAGCTGTGGATGGTCGAGGCTGAGCCGTCGCACATTGCCCTGCGGGCTACCTACGCCCAGACGCCTGATTTTGCTCGTTTTCACGGTGAAGCGATCCCCCATCGCTTCGCTCAGGGAGAAGGCTTGCCTGGCCTGGTGTGGCAGGCAGGGGAGGTCAAGCTGCTGCGCAACCTCAGCCACAGCGAAGCCTTCATTCGCCGGGAGGCGGCCCAGCAGGCGGGCATTCACTCGGCCTTTGGCATTCCGCTCAGCTACGACCAGGGTGTGGTCGGGGTGCTGCTCTTGGGGATGCCCTACGAGGTCGATACCTTGCAGCCGGTGCAGGTCTTACTGGAAAACTTTCCGCGTCAGCTCGTCAGGGAGTTGCGGCGCAAGCGCCTGGAAGAGGAACTACGCCAATTGTACGACACCGCCCCCGACATCATCTGCCTGGCGGGCCTCGATGGCTACTTCAGGCGCATCAATCGGGCCGCCAGCCAGTTGCTGGGCTACTCTGAGGCGGAGCTACTGGCGAACTCTTTTCTGGAGCTGGTCCACCCCGAAGATCAGGCGCGCACCCAGGCTGAGCTCGCCCGGCTGGCTCAGGGGGAGCGTAGCTTGTATTTCGAGAATCGCTATCGCACCCGGGCTGGCAGCTACCTGTGGCTGGCCTGGACTTCCACCCCCGATTGGGAGCAGGGACAGGTCTTGGCCGTGGCCAAAGACATCACCGAGACCAAAAAGCTCCAGACCCTCCTCGATCAGGCCACCCAACTGGCTCAGGTCGGGGCCTGGGAAGTCGATTTGCCGCAAGAGCAAATCACCTGGTCGCCCATCACCTGGGCCATCCATGAGGTAGGGCCCGATTTTATGCCTGACCTTGCGACTTTGATCGACTTTTATGAGGAAGGCCCCCACCGAGAAACTATCCGGGCGGCGGTGCAGCAGGCCATGGCGCATGGCACCCCTTGGGACGTCGAAGCCCTGCTGATCACTGGCCGCGGCCACCGCAAGTGGGTACGGGCCATCGGGCGGGCCCATTTTGAAGCGGGCCGCTGCGTGCGCTTGAGTGGCAGCTTGCAGGACATTCACAGCCGCAAGACGGCTGAACGGGCCGTAGTGCGTACCCTGCGCGAAAAAGAACTCATCCTCGAAAGCATCGGCGATGCTTTCTTCACCGTCGATCAGGACTGGACCGTTACCTACTGGAACAACATGGCCGAGCGGTGGCTGCAGGCCCCCCGCGAGCAGATCCTGGGGCAGGACCTCTGGGCCCTCTATGACGAGGGGGTGGCGGAATTTCGGCGGTACTATGAACACGCCATGGCGGCCCGGGAGGCGGTTCATTTCGAAGCGTACTACGCCCCCCTGGACCGCTGGTTTGACGTCAGTGCCTACCCTTCAGCCGAGGGACTGTCGGTGTATTTCAAAGACGTCAGCGCCCGCAGGCGCGCCGAGGAGCAACTGCGGGAAAGCAAAGAGCGCTTCGAATTGGTGGCCGAGGCCGTCAGCGATGCCATCTGGGAATGGTCCCTGGCAGAAGACCACATAGCCTGGGGCAGAGGCTATGAGACCAGCTTTGGCTACCGCGTGGCCGCGCAGCCGGTGGCCCGTCAGGTGCACCTCGACCGGGTCCACCCCGACGACTTATCGGGCCTGCAAACCTCGCTGAAACAGGCCCTGGCCGACCCTGCGGTGGTCAACTGGGCCCATGAGTACCGCTACGCCAAGGCGGGGGGCGGCTACGCCTACGTGGTGGACCGGGCCAAGATCCTGCGGGATGCACAGGGCCGAGCTTACCGCGTGATGGGGGCGCTTTCCGACTTTACCTCTCGCAAGGAGTACGAGCTGTTTTTGCAGCAAATCAACGCCGAGCTGGATCAGCGGGCCCAGGCCCTGGCTCGCTCCAACGCGGAGCTGGAGCAGTTTGCCTACGTGGCCTCGCACGACTTGCAGGAGCCGCTGCGCATGATCACGACTTTTTTGGCTCGCCTGGAGGAAAAGTACCGCGATCAACTGGATGAAAAAGCCCTGCGCTACATCGCCTTTGCGGTCGACGGAGGCAAGCGGATGCGCCAGATTATCTTCGATTTGCTGGAATTTTCACGGGTAGGGAAATACAGCGACGAACTGACGGCTGTCGAGGTGGCCGCAGTGGTGGAGGAGGCCTGTGGCATCCATCGGCGCAGCATCGAGCGGAGCCAGGCCCGCATCACGGTGCAGCCCTTGCCGACCATCCAAGGCTACTACACCCCCCTGCTTCAGGTGTTTCAAAACCTGATCGGCAATGCCCTCAAGTATCGGCACCCCGACCGGAGCCCCGAGCTCACCATCACCGCAGAAGCGCAGCCCGAGGGCTATGTATTTGCAGTGCAAGACAATGGCATCGGCATCGAAGCGGAGTATTTCGAGAAAATTTTCGCCATCTTTCAGCGTTTGCATCAGCAAAACGCCTACGAAGGGACGGGCATGGGCCTGGCCATCGTAAAAAAAGCGGTAGAAAGCATGCAAGGCGAGGTATGGCTGAGTTCTGAGCCAGACCAAGGCAGCACCTTTTTCTTTCGCATCCCTCACCCTCAACCTCCTGCCACATGAAGCCCGTAGAAATTTTGCTGATCGAAGACAACGAGGGGGATATTCTCCTGATCGAGGAGGCGCTGGAAGAGGGGCGCATCGTTAACCGCTTGCAGGTACTGCGCGACGGCGAGGCGGCCATCCAATACTTGCGTAAGCAGGGTGCTCATGCGCGGGCCATCCTTCCCGACTTGATCTTGCTGGACATCAACCTGCCCAAAAAAAATGGGCATGAGGTCTTGCAGGCCATCAAAACCCACCCCGACACCAGACGCATTCCGGTGGTGATGCTCACCACCTCTTCTTCGGAAGAAGACATCCTCAAATCTTATGACCATTACGCCAATTGCTTCATTACCAAGCCGGTGGACGTCGGTAATTTTCTTGGCGCAGTCAACCAGATCGAAGAGTTTTGGCTCCAGCTCGTGCGTTTACCTAAAATGTAACCATGCACCGCGACCCTCATCCCTACCGGATTCTCATCGTAGAAGACAACGCCGGCGACGCATGGCTGATCGAAGAGTACCTGCACGATACCATCCGAGCGCCTCGACTGAGCTGGGCCCAGGATTTTGCCCAAGCCGAGGAGCAGTTGTGCCAGCAGACTACCTCTGCTTATGAGGCCATTTTGCTGGACCTCACCCTGCCAGACAAGCAGGGCCTGGCCCTGCTGCATGCCATCCAGCCCATTGCGGCCGAGATCCCCATCGTGATCCTGACCGGGTATGCCGACGCGCGCTTTGCCATTCGCTCGCTCGATGAGGGGGTAAGCGATTACCTGCTCAAAGACGAGCTGAATGCGACCGTGCTGTACAAGAGCCTCGTTTATAGCATACAGCGGCACAAGTACGTGGCCGAGCTGAGAAGGTCGCGGCAGCAGTACAAGGATTTGTTCCAAATCAGCCCCCAACCCATGTGGTTGTACGACCTGGCAAGCCTGGCTTTTTTGGATGTCAACCAGGCCGCCATCGACAAGTATGGGTATGACCACGCCACGTTTTTGGCCATGACGCTGCGCGACCTCCGCCCGGTCGAAGACCTCCCCGCCCTAGAACAAGCTGTGGCCGCCACCCGAGAGGATCCCCAGCGCACGTTTAAGGGCACCTTTACCCATCAACGGCGGGATGGCAGCCGCATCCAGGTAGAGATTCACAGCAGCCCCTTTCGCTGGCAGGGCCGCGACGCCCGCTTGGTGCTCGCCCATGATATCACCGAGCGGCACAACTACATCACGGCCATCGAACAAAGAAACCAGCGCTTGCGCGAGATCGCCTGGACGCAAGCCCACCTGGTGCGTGCCCCTTTGGCCCGCATCATTGCCCTGGTCGATCTGATGAAAGAAATGCCCCGTTCTTCGCCGGAATTTCAGGCATATTTTACCCACCTTGAGGGTTCTTCCATAGAGCTGGATCATCTTATCAGAGAAATGATCGATAAGACTGATATTGATTTTTCGCCCTAACGAATCGTGATCATGTGCAGAACCATGCAAGTCATCATCGTGGATGACGACGACATTTTCCAATTGATTACCACCCAGTTGGTCAAAAAGGCAGGGCTCAATGCTTCGCCCCGGTCTTTTCCTCATGGCCAGGCTGCTTGCGTGTACCTGGAGCAAAATCGACCCTGCCCCGCGCATACCCTCATTTTGCTGGATTTGAACATGCCGATCATGGATGGCTGGCAATTTTTGGACCAGGTCAAGGTCCATCCTCAGTTAAGTAAGTATTCAATTGCGATTGTCTCTTCTTCTACCGATGGGCGGGATCGGGAGCGAGCCCTTGCTTACCCCCAGGTGGTTCAGTTTTTCTCCAAGCCGATCAAGTTGCAGCACCTCCAAGAACTGGCGCGGCAGGTTGCCATGGGATAAAATAAGGGGCCGCTGCGGCAGCCAGGTAAACACTCACCTATATGAACGGCTAGGGGTATAAGGGAAATAAGGTATAAGGGAATAAGGGTATAAGGTGGTCAGGTACAGCGTTTACTTACCGTTCATCTTGGCTCGCTCAGTGGCCGCCCAGCGGCTATCTTTACTTTCCAGTATAAACCATATTGGAAAAAGCCCTACCTTAGGCTCCCGAGTTTCACGCCGCCTTGCTCCATGCAACACACCCGCCTTTTCACCCTCCTCGGCACCCTCGACGCCAGCGAGTGGCGGCGCTTTGACCGCTGGGTGCATTCGCCTTGGGTGCATCAACATACAGACAGCACCCGCTTTTGGGATCTGATCGCCGAGCGGGGCTTAGAGACGCTCAGTGCCGAAACGGCTTTTGCACAGTTGTACCCGGGTGAGCCCTACCGCGACGAGCAGATGCGCACCCTGCGCAAGTATTTGCTGCGGCTGTTGCTAGACTTTCTGGCCCAAGAGTCGGTGGAGCAAGACCACTGGATGAAGACCTACCAAGGCTTGCGGGCGCTGCGCAGCAAGGGAGCCCAAGGGGTCTTCGAGCGACAACTGCGGCAGGCCGATCAGCGCCTCACTCAGACTGAGGCCGAGGACGCCGAGCACTACCTGCGACGCTACTGGGTAGAGGGGCTGAAGCTCGAATATACCGCCCAGCATGCTCCCCGCCTGCTGGCCGAAAGCCTGCAAGACGCCAACCAGGCGCTGGATACCCACTACCTGGCCGAAAAACTATTGCTACTCATGGGCGCAGCCAGCCGACAGGGGCTGACCAACGCCTCGCCTGAAGCTTTGCCTCTGGCCGAGGTGGTGCTGCGACAAGTCGCCGCGCAGTACGACGCGCAGCCGCCCCTCATCCAGGCCTGTTATCAAGCCTATCGGGCCATGGTAGCCCAGGGCGAAGCGCAAGTAGAAGCCTACCAAGCCCTGCGCCAGTTGCTGCAATCGGCCGGTCATCGCCTGGCCCGCGAGCTGCGCATCAACCTCTACCTCTCGGCCATCAACGTGGCCAACGCCCGCTACCAGCGCGGACAAGAAGCCTACCTGCGCGAGATGCTCGACCTCTACCGCGAGATGCTCGACCAGGGCTTGCTGCAAACCGGCGGCCTACTCAGCGTTCACAACTACAAAAACATCGTAACCCTGGCCCTGCGGCTGGGCGAATACGACTGGACCGAGCAATTCATCGAAGAAAACCGCACCGACCTGCCCGAGCAGGCGCAGGCGGGCGTCTATCAGTACAACCTCGCCAACCTGCGCAGCCATCAGGGGCGCTATCGCGAGGCCCTGCGCCACTTACAGCAGGTAGAGTTCATTGATCCCTTTTACCAGATCGGCTACAAGATGCTGCAACTCCAAATCTACTACGAATGCGAAGAGATCGAGGCGCTGCTCTCGCTGGCCACCACCTTTCGCACCTTTGTGCGGCGGCAGCGCCAACTGCCACAGCGTCGCAAGCAAGCTTACCTCAATTTTGCCCGCTTCACCCGAGCCTTGTTCATGGTCAAGCTGGGGCACCAATCTAACCTCGAAAGCCTTGCCGCCGAGATCGAGGTGGCAGAGGCGCTGATCGAGAAGGGCTGGCTCAAAAACAAGCTGGAGGAACTGATGGAGGGGTGATCATCCTGCAACGTGATCGAATGGTTGAATGGTTGAGTTACGCGAATTAACAGTAAAGGCGAAAGCCTTTATTTGAGGGGCTGGTCTGTGCCGAAACCCGCTTCGCTGGGCAAAGCGCACTTACCCCTGCGGCCCAAACTGCCCGAACATGCGTCGTAGCTGCTGCCGGAAACGCTGCTGATGGTAGGCTTGTTTCAGCTTGCGCATGCAGGGGGCGCAGAGGCAGTCGTCGTACTGCTCCTGCAGGTAGGCCGCTTCTTCGGCGCTGAGGGGCACGTCCATGCATTGACATTGGAGCACGTCGCCCACGCGGCAGGTGAAGAGCGTTTCGCAGCGCGGGCAGTGCTTGGTTTCGTGTTTGGAAGCATTCATAGGTAAGTAGATTGAGAAATGATAAAAGCAAAAGCGCCAGGATAAAGGTAAGGCCACGGCATGCCGTGGCCTTACGCTTTATGACAAACTACTGATCAAGAATTTCGAATGAAATCTCCTAAGCCAGACTGCGCTCCGCTTCGCGCAACTGCCGGGCGGCGGCGACCATGTTTTGCAGCGCCTGCCGGGTTTCCTCCCAGCGGCGGGTCTTGAGGCCACAGTCAGGGTTGACCCACAGGTTTTGGGGCGGCAGCACCTGCCGTGCCTTGGTCAGCAGGTCGCTGATCTCGGCTACGCTGGGCACCCGCGGCGAGTGAATGTCGTATACCCCTGGCCCAATCTCATTGGGATAGTGGAAGTCCACGAAGGCGTCGAGCAGCTCCATGCGCGAGCGCGAAGTCTCGATGGTGATCACGTCGGCGTCTAGCTCGGCGATGTGGTCGATGATGTCGTTGAACTCCGAGTAGCACATGTGGGTGTGAATCTGGGTCTCGTCCTGCACCCCACTGGCCGCGAGGCGAAAGGCTTTGATGGCCCAGTCCAGGTAGGTGGGCCAGTCCTTTTTCTGCAAGGGCAGCCCCTCGCGGATGGCCGGCTCGTCGATCTGGATCACCCGAATGCCAGCGGCCTCCAGGGCCTGCACCTCATCACGGATGGCCAGGGCCAATTGGTAGGCGGTGGCGCTGCGGGGCTGATCGTCGCGCACGAAAGACCACTGCAGCATGGTGATCGGCCCGGTGAGCATCCCCTTGACCAACCGCTCGGTCTGATCCTGGGCGTAGCGGCTCCAGCGCACCGAGATGTCATGGGGGCGCGCCACGTCGCCAAAAATGATGGGCGGCTTCACGCAGCGACTGCCGTAGCTCTGCACCCAGCCGTTTTGGGTGAAGGCATAGCCGTTGAGGTGCTCGCCGAAATATTCCACCATGTCATTGCGCTCAAACTCGCCGTGTACCAGCACGTCCAGCCCCACCTCTTCCTGCCAGCGGATGGCCTGGGTAATGGCTTCCTGTAGTGCCTGCTCATACGCCTCGGTGCTCAGCTCGCCCTTTTTGTGGCGGGCCCGCAGTTGGCGCAGGTCGGTGGTTTGGGGAAAAGACCCGATGGTGGTGGTGGGAAACAGCGGCAGGCCCAGCTGGGCTTGCTGCTTTAGCTGGCGGGAAACAAAGGGCGAAGCCCGCCGAAAATCTGCCTGGCTGATCGCCTTGAGGCGCTGCTGCACTTCGGGCCGGTGGATCATCTCCGACTGCCGACGGCTCTCCTGGGCGTCGTAGTTTTCTTGCCAGGCGGCCTCCGTGGCGGGGTCGCGCTGCTCCAGGGCGATGCGCTTGAGCAGGGCCAGTTCGTCCAGTTTTTGCCGGGCAAAGGCCATCCAGTGCTTGAGGGTGGGGTCGAGCTTTTCCTCGTGGCGGAGGTCATGCGGGCTGTGCAGCAGCGAGCAGCTCGGCGCGATCCAGACTCGGTCGCGTCCCTGCCGCTTGAGCGCTGGCTCGATGAACTGGATCGAGCGGCGAAAATCGTTGCGCCAGATGTTGCGCCCATCGACTACCCCCAGCGACAGGATCATCTCCGGGCGCAGGCGCGGGTGGCCCAGCACGTCTTCCCACTGCGCGGGGCAACGCACCAAGTCCAGGTGTAGGGCGTCCACTGGCAACTCCAAGACCGCGCTCAGATTGTCGCCGTAGCAGTCGAAGTAGTTGGCCAGCAGGATCTTCAGGTCGGGTACGGCGGCACGTATGGCCTGGTAAGCACGGGTTACGGCGGCTTGCTCGTCGGCTGTCAGGTCCAGGGCCAGGCAGGGCTCGTCTAGTTGCACCCAGGTCGCACCCTGGGCCTGCAACTGTTGCAGCAGCTCGATGTAAATGGGCAGCAGGCGGTCGAGCAGGCGCAGGGGCGCAAAAGCACCGTCGCTGGCTTTGCCCAGCCGCAGGAAGGACACCGGCCCGACGAGCACTGGCTTGCCAGGGATGCCCAGGGCCTGGGCCTCCGCCCATTCGTCCAGCACCTTGGGCCGAAACAGGGTAAACTCCTGCTCGGGGCTGAACTCGGGCACCAAATAGTGGTAATTGGTGTCAAACCACTTGGTCATCTCCAGGGCGGTGACGTCGATGCCCTCGGCCTGATGGCCACGCGCCATGGCAAAATACAGGTCCAAGGGGGACTGTTTTTCTACCAAGGGCTGATAGCGCTCCGGGACTACCCCGAAGGTCAGCGCCAGGTCCAGCACCTGGTCGTAAAAGGAAAAATCATTGACCGGGATCAGGTCAATCCCGGCCTCGTCCTGCTCCTGCCAGTGGCGGCGGCGCAGGTCCTGACCGACTTGCAGCAACTCAGCTTGGGAAATTTTGCCAGCCCAGTACTTTTCGCTGGCTTTTTTGAGTTCGCGGCGGGCACCAATGCGCGGGTACCCCAAATTGTGCGTTAGCATAAATAACTGTGATTAACTGATGAAAAAATCAACAGCTTTGGCACAACCTTGAGCTATGCACCGCGAAAGGAAAAGAGGTCGAGCCGCCCAGCAGGGGCGACAAAAGAGAAAGGAGCTGCATCACCAGCCAGCAAGTACGAGGGGCAGCCAGACAGCTAGGCACCACCTAGGGCATAGGTACGCCGAATAGTGGCTAATAAGCTTGGCCATGCGCCATCGCCCCGTCGAGCTGGGTACGATGAGAATAACTCCTTCAACTTGACACACTACCCCAAATCGCGAGGGCATAGGCCAATCCAATCAGGCAAGTCTCCTGGCTCGTAACAGAGTGGCCGTCCTTCTCACCCGGATGGGCAATGGACTGCGAGGGCCACCCCTTGATGGTTACTGACAGTTGCGCGACAGCTCGTGATTTTCACACGATTCCTTTTTCATCCGCATCGCTGCGGAACCTGACTGGCGTTGAACAAGGATGTTCAAAGAGCTTGATACGAAGGTAGGGATTCCTGCGCAGAAACCTAAGGGAAGAGGTAAAAACCTTGGTGGGGGAGCGGGCGGTCTTCCGCGAGGCCGGGGATAGCAGCAGTACGCGCAATCAAAGCGCCGTCGAGCTTTGGGCATGCGTGGTCCCCACCTCCCCCGCATACCCCACTTCCGTGCCCACCAAGACGATCATCCAGGCGCGCAGGTCGGAAAGCTGCGCAGGTCTAGGGCATGCCTTGGACCTGCTCTTTTTAGGGTAAAGGTAAAAGGCACCTTGGTCAGTGCCCCGTTCATGTGGACCTATTCAGGGGTCGCAACCTGCGGCCTGACTCACTTTCGAGCGTTGTCCTCTTGCTCCTCTTGTGCTGAAGGCCCGCTATCGGGTCCCTCGATGTCCGGCTGATAGCGCCCCTTGAGGTCATCCACCACCGAATGCTTCCAGATGGGAACCCCCGAGAAGTACGAAGCCCGCCCGATGAGGTGGGCCCCTACCGGAGCGGTCAGCAGGGTAAACAAGATGATCGCCACGATCCGGGTACTGATACCCGCTTCGCCAAAATACAGCGCCACGCTGCTGAGGATCAGCCCGGTACCCAGGGTGGCGGCCTTGGTGGTCACGGAGATGCGCAGGTAGAGGTCAGGCATACGCAGGATACCGATGGCGGCTAGCAAGATGAAGGCAGCCCCCAGCGCAGCGAGTCCCATGATGAGATAATCGATCATTGGCGTCGGTTTTGGTCGATGTAGTAGGCAAAGGCCACGGTGCCCAGAAAGCCAATCAGGGCCAAGATCATGGCGATGTCCAAGAAGTTGGGCTGATCGGTAAATACGCTGTATACGCAGATGATGCCGATGGCGGTGGTCACCAGCAGCTCCAGGGCGATGACCCGATCCGAGAGCGAGGGGCCCCACAGAAAGCGCACGAAGATCAGCAAGGCGCTCAGCGCCAGCACGGGCAGGATCAGGTAGTACAAAAAATCGGTGATGCTCATCGCAGCAAAGTTAAGATACGGCGTTCGAACCCATCTTTGATCCCCCGGATAAATTCCTCCTTATCCCCCACGTACATGGCATGCACGTAGAGCACCCGGCGATCGGTGGACACGTCCAGACTCAGGGTGCCCGGGGTAAGCGAGATGACGTTGGCCAGCAGGGTGATCTCAAAGTCGCTCTGCACGTCCAGGGGTACCCGCACGATGCCCGGCGTCATGGCAAACGAGGGCGTCATCACCTCGTAGGCCACTTCCAGGTTGGCTTTGATCAATTCATAGAAAAAATACAGCAAAAACCCGATGGCCCGGGGCACCACCCGAAAGTAGCGGCGGTTTTCTTCTTTGCGGTCAATCAGCCAGAGCACCCCAAAGCCCAGCGCAAAGCCAAAGACCAGGTTGAAGCCGGTAAAGGTCCCGGTGAGGGCGACCCAGACGAAGGTCAGCAGGTTGTTGAGTAGGAATCGCGTGCGCATGACTGGTGGAGAAATTCGGAATTCGAGATTCGAGATTCGTAATTGAATACCCCTTGATAATCGGGTATGTGCTTTGGGAAGAATCTGGGATTCGAGATTCGTAATTCGTAAGGTGCTTTGCGAATAGAGCCTCAGCGTTTCGCCTTATACCTCATACCGTATACCTTATTCCCCCTATTCCCCCTACACCCCCTATTCCCCACCGCCATCCCCCAAAACTGCCTCGATGTACGCTTGCGGGTTAAGCAGCTCATCGGCTACCCGCAGGGCCAGGCGGTGGATGTGCTCGGGAAAAAAGCTCACGCAGAGGGTCAAGCTGCCGAGCAGCAGGATGGGCGCGAGCAGCATCCCTTTTTGCCGCGTAGTCAGCCGGGCCCAGCGGGCGGCAGTCTCGTCCTGTCCTTCGTCATCGGCTTGCCAAAACCCCTGCGCCCAGATGCGCCCGATGATGACCAGGGTGAGGAAACTGCCCAGCAGCAGCCCGCCCACCAGGGCATAGTCGGTGGCCTCGATGGCCCCCAGCACCAGGGATATTTTGGGCCAAAAGCCCGAGAGCGGTGGGATGCCCGCCAGGGCAAAGAGCGGAATAGCCATCAGCAGCGACAGCCGCGGCTGCGAGCGGTAGAGTCCCCCCAACTGGGCAAACTGCTCGCTTTGCTTGAACAGGTAGATCAGCCCGGCCACAAAAAATACATTGGCCTTGACCAGCAGGTCGTGCACCAGGTAGGAGGTCATGCCCGCCAGCCCCTCGACGTTGAAGACAGCCAATCCCGCCAGCAAAAAGCCGATGTGGCAGATGATCAGGTAAGACAAAGCCCGCCGCAGGTGGGTCTGCACCAGCGCCCCGCTGCCCCCGGCTATGAGGGTCAGCAGGGCGATCCAGCCCAGCAGTTCTCCCAAAAAGGCATCGCCGCTAAACACCAGGCTGAACACCCGCACCATGGCGTAGACCCCCACCTTGGTGAGCAGGGCGGCAAACACCGCCGACACCGCAAAGGGAGGCGTGTGGTAGGAGTCGGGCAGCCAGAAGTACAGCGGGAAGACCGCCGACTTGATGCCAAACGACACCAGGAAAAACAGGGCACAGACGTAGACGATCTCCCGGTTTTCGAAGGCCGCCACCTGTCCGGCCAGGTCGGCCATGTTGAGGCTGCCAAAGAGTCCGTAGAGGATGCCCAGGCCGGTGAGAAACAGGATCGAGGCCAGCATGTTGAGCCCAAAGTAGCGCACCGCCCCGGCGAGCTGTTGGCGCTCATTGCCCAGGGTGATCAGCACGAAGGAGCTGATGATGATCACCTCGAACCACACGTAGAGGTTGAAAATATCCCCCGTCAAAAAGGCCCCGCAGAGCCCCATGAGTAGGAAGTGCAGCACCGGAAAAAAGCCATGGGCCAGCCGTTCGGCGCGGACGGTAGCCGTGGCATACATCGACCCGGCCAGCCCCACCAGGCTGCTGAGCAGCACCAGCGTGGCCGAAAGCGTATCGGCCACGAAGCTGATCCCAAAAGGCGCGGCCCAGTCGCCGCCTTGCATCACCAGGGTACCGTCGAGCCAGACGCGGATCAGCAGCCAGGACGAGAGGCCCACGTGCACCACGCTGCCCGCCAGGCTGCCCCAGCCTTGCCAGCGGGCGCGCCGCCACCCAAAGAGCAGCAGCACCGCCAGCAGCGACTGCGTCAGGACCGGATAGATGACGAGCAGATCTTTCATGCGGCTGGGTCGGTTGGGTCTAAGTCTAATTGGTCCATGTCATCGGTGCCCACCACCTGATACACCCGCTTGAAGAGGATGATGGCAAAGGCTTGCAGGCCAAAGCTGATCACGATGGCCGTCAGCACCAGGGCCTGCGGCACCGGGTCGGCGGTGGCTTCGCTAAAGTGTTTGAGCGAACTCGGGATGATGGGCGGCTTGCCCTTGACGATGCCCCCCACCGAAAAGATCAGCAGGTTGACGGCATTGCCCAGCAGGATCAGCCCGATGATGAGCTTGACCAAGCTGCGCCGCAGCAGCAGGTAAAAGCCCCCGGCGTAGAGCAGACCGATGACGAGCGCAAGGAGAATTTGCATCAGCGTTTTTCTGAAATGGTGAACAAAATCGTCAGGGTAACCCCCACGACCACCAGGTACACCCCGGTATCGAAGAACAGGGCGGTCCCCACCAGGCCGATCACCTGAATCGGCTCGGAGGCCCAGAGCCCCGTCATGAAAGGCTGCCCCGACCAGAACATCGGCAGCCAGCCGCTCCCCAGAGCGAGTAGCAGCCCCGCTGGCATCAGCACCCCCGGGTGAAAGCCGAGCATCCGCTGGGTAGGCTCCAGCCCAAAGGCCAGCATGTGCAGCACCACCGCTGTGGCAGCGATCAGCCCCCCCACAAAGCCACCCCCGGGCAGGTAGTGCCCCCGCAGCAAGATGAACACCGAAAACAACAGCAACAACGGCAGCAAATAGTTGGCGGCAGTCTTAAAAATGATCGATTTCATGATTTTTGCTTGGGTTTATCCGAGGCCAAAGTCAGCCGCAGCAGGGCAAAGACCCCCAGGGCCGCAATCACCAGCACGGTGATTTCTACCAGGGTATCCGACCCGCGAAAATCCACCAGGATGACGTTTACCACGTTTTTGCCCTTGGCCAGGGTATAGGCATGTTCGGTGTAAAAATCGGTCGTCTCCCGGTTTTGGGGCTGGGCCATCACCCAGAGGACCATCAGGGTCATCAGCCCCCCGAAGGCCAGGGCCAGGACGCCATCGCGCATTTTGCTGCGCAGGTTGGTCAGCGGCAGGTAGCGCGGCAGCCGATAGAGCACCAGCACAAAGAGGATCACCGTGAGGGTGTCGATCGAGAACTGCGTCATGGCCAGGTCGGGCGCACTGTAAAAGACGAAAATCAGGCTGATGGCAAAGCCCATCACCCCCAGGGCGGCTACCGCCACCAGCCGCGAGCCGGTAAAAGCCGCAAAGACCACCGCCACCGCCATGATGGCCATCACCACTGCCTCGTAAAAGGTTACCTCCAATAGCTGCTCGATCAGTGCGTCGAAGGTGGCGTGTTGCAGGATGCGCGGCCCGATCAGCATTACCAGAAACCCCATCACGATCAGCAGGTACACCCGCAGGTAGCCCCGCTGCACCAGCCCGATCCAGGCGCGGGAGGCCCCCTCCAGGCCCTGGGTCGCCTGCCCGATCAGGGCCCGCGGCGAAAACGGCTCCAGCCGCGCCAGGGCTTGCTC
>CAYVAP010000009.1:0-2582 GCA_964449365.1 uncultured Bacteroidia bacterium | reverse complement strand
CCTGCCCGATCAGGGCCCGCGGCGAAAACGGCTCCAGCCGCGCCAGGGCTTGCTCGTAGGCTTGCTTGGGAGCGATCAGCAGGTATGCGATGCTGCCCACCCCGATGGTCAGGGCACTCAGCCCCAGCACCAGGTTGAAGCCGTGCCACAGCTTGAGGTGGCCTTCATACCCACCGAGCTGCACCGCCGCCAGGGTAGGCCGCGCCAGAAAGGTCTCCACCAGACCCGGAAACAACCCAAATACCAGGCAGAGGACCCCCAGCAGCAAGGGCGGCAACCACAGCCGCAGCTCCGGCCCGTGCACCTGGGTAAACTCGCTAGGGCGCGTCCCGAAAAAGGGCCGCACCCCCACCACAAAGCCCGCATAGACCAGCAGCAGCTTGGTCAGCACCGCCGCCGCCGTCAGCAGCAGCGCCCCTTGCTCCATCTCTAGCGCCGCTTCGTAGATCAGGTCCTTGCCGATGAACCCAAACAGGGGCGGCACCCCCGCGTTGGAGAGGGAAGCCAGCAGGCCCGCCGCCGCCACCGGCAGCATCACCCGGCCCAGGCCCTGTAGCCGCGTTACGTCGCGGGTGCCCGTCTCGTGGTCCAGGATGCCCGCCACCAAAAACAGGGTGGCCTTATACAAGGCATGCACCAGGATGAAGACCCCTGCCGCCAGCAGGGCCAGTTGCGTACCCAGCCCGATCAGGAAGGTCAGGATGCCCAGGGCCGAGATGGTGGAGTAGGCCAGGATGCCCTTGAGGTCGGTGCGAAAGAGGGCCTGACCCGCCCCATAAAGCATGGTGAAGCCCCCTACCAAGGCGAGGGTATCGTGCCAGGCCCAGTGGCCGCCCAGCAGCGGCGAAAACCGAAACAGCACGTAGATCCCCGCCTTGACCATGGTGGCCGAGTGCAGGTAGGTCGACACCGGCGTCGGGGCCTTCATCGCGGCGGGCAGCCAGTAGTGGAAGGGGAATTGGGCTGATTTGGTGAAAGCGCCCCCCAGCACGAAAAACAGGATCAGGCCGTAACTTGCCTGCTCCGGCATCTTCACCCCCGAGGCCATCATGGCCTGGATGGAGTAGGTATCGGTGAGGGCAGCCATCATCAGCAGCCCGGCCAGCAGCAGCATACCGCCCAGCCCGGTGATGCCCAGGGCCAGCCGGGCCGAGCGCCGCGAAGCCGGATCGTCGTGCTTGTAGCCGATCAGAAAAAACGAGGTGATGCTGGTCAGCTCCCAAAACACGAACAGCGAGATCACATTGTCCGACAGGACCAGCCCCAGCATGGCCGCCATGAACATGGACAGGTACCCGTAAAAGCGGTCCAGCAGCGGATCGCCGCGCAGGTAGGCGCTGGTGTAGAGAAACACCAGGGTACCGATGCCGGTGATCAGCAGGCCAAAGAGCAGCGCCAGCCCATCGAGCCGGAAGGACAGCACCATCCCCAGCGATGGGGCCCAGGCGTAGGATTCAGTCCAGACCTTCCCCGCCGCGAGGTCGCCAAAGCTGCTGCAGAGGTAGCCAAACAGGCCCAGGGGCAGCAAGGCGGCCCAGCGCGCACCCGATCCTCGTATCCAGGGACCGATGGCCAGCAACAGCACCGCAAACAAAAAGCCAGATAAGACCGCTAGTAGCATGCTCGATCACTTGTCAGGCCACCCATGCAACGGGTACCCCTCATTGGGTGAAAATTTCAGCCAAAGCTATTGATCTGCGCTGACAGTCACGGCAAAGAGAGGAAAAAAACTTGCTTTTTTCTGCGAAGGCGCGGGACATGAGGGGCTGATTGCAGGCTGCTGCTCCCTCCACGGGACAACGCTGCCGGGGGGTGATCAACACCATGCCCTGCCTTGGGAGCTCATGGCGCAGGGAGCTGCTAGGGCCTTCGGAATGAAGTAATTAACCATTCGAAATTCGCATAGAATCTTGACCAGCAGCACTTCCAATTACGAATTTCTGATTACGAATTTCGAATGCGAAGCACTAGGCATTAGTTTCGATCCGAAAAATGTGCCTCTTAGAGCTTCAGGGAGCTATTTTGAGTGATACTCATCCCTTACCCAAACTAAGGTGTGCCGTTCATTCCAGGCAAATAGCCCTGATTGGCTCTGCGTAGCCTGGGCAACTTTTAACCTTGAACTTTCAACCGCGAAACTAATGACTAGGTGCCCGAAGATATGTGGTGTTTGATGGTGGGGGGCTCTCATAGGTTACCAAGCCGCGCAAGGGGGGATTCTCCCACCACTTTCCTCCCTTGTTCCAAAAAAAGAGGCACAATTTGTCCGCATTCATTGCAAAGCCCCCTCCGACCCCATAATCTGCTATACCAGCGCCCCAAAAGCGCATGTTCAAGTGAAATCCGATAGCTATGATTACGCGACTGGAAATAGATGGCTTCAAGTCTTTTTCGAACTTTGCCGTAAATTTGGCTCCTTTCGTGGTGGTCGCTGGGGTCAACGGGGCGGGAAAGAGCAATCTGTTTGACGCCATCATGCTGCTGTCCCGGCTAGCAGAGACCGATATCCGCACGGCCTTCAGCGACCAAAGGGGGGAAGCCCGGGAGTTGTTTACCCTCCTGCCGGATGGGAGCTATGCTGC
>CAYVAP010000008.1:0-26626 GCA_964449365.1 uncultured Bacteroidia bacterium | reverse complement strand
GTGGAGATATGACCATCACCAACTCGGGCGCGCAGCTATTTGGGCTGAAAATTGGCGATGACAACGGCGCTCTGACGGTACCCATCGGCACCATTGCTGCTGCCATAGAAGAGGGCGCAGCCTTTAACCCTGCCACTGGCTTTGGGTATGGGCTAGATGTCATGAACCATAGCTGGGGGACAACCGCCAACAGCAATGCCCTGGCCGAGGCAGTGCGGTTCACGTTTGAGACACAGACAACCTTTGTGGCTGCGAGAGGAAACTGGCATGATGTGAATAACCCCAACCTCCTCAACCATCCTGATGTGGTGGCGGGAAATATTGTACTTGGGGCCCCTCAAACCCCCAATAATAATGACCTAACATTTCCTGCCTGCTACAGAGATGAGTTTGTAATCAATGTGGGCGGAACAGGGGTAGATGGTGAATGGAAAAGCGATGAGGTATGGCCTGGGCCTAACGGTAATGAAAGTGGCAATGGCAATTGGAATGAAAATCAAGCCCCATTAAATAATCCCTTTAATGTACCTCCCTTTGTTGAAGTGATCGACGATCAATTCGTTGCTATGATTGGCAATGGAGTAGATGTAGCCGCTCCTGCTACTCGGGCATTGGTTTGGACTACTGACCGGACAGATCAGGGAAATGATGTTGCTGCCTATACCCGCTTCAATGGCACTTCCGCCGCTGCTCCCCACGTGGCTGGGGTAGCCGCCCTGATGATGAGTGAGCAGAATAACCGGGGGCAATTTACCCCCCAAAGCCTTGCGCCGGATGACATTGAATTCTTGGTGCAGCGCTATGCAGACGACAGGGGTCCAGCCGGGATCGACGACGAAACAGGGGCCGGGTTGCTGAACGCTGAGGCGGTGATGCAAAACTTGGAGTTTCCTTTCTTCCAGGTGTATCATTCTGGTGCCTTTGACACCCGGCAGCAAACCACGGTGGGAACCAATTTTCTAGCGTTTATCCCAACAGGAGCGTTCGATCTGCCTGGGGGATACTACTATGTCGATCGCGTCCCAATCACCGATTCCTATCTGCAAGTATTCCCGCCCACTTCGACGGTTTTGGATGCTTGGCCTCTGTTGAGTACGGTACGTGGCATCTCGGCGGCCAACCCCCTGGAAAATGACAACTGGCAAAACATTACCTTGAATGTGCAGGCCAACGTGGTTTCCGCAACGGCGATCACCAATGCGTACTTTGTACGCACCAATGCCGCTGGCGTGGCCATCAACCAATGGGTGCCTGCTCCCCCTGCTGATCTGCGTACGGGCTTTGCCGCCCATATTCATGATCCAGAAGCTGTACTTACTTCGCGCGAAGAGCTTGTAGTTAAGCCAGCAAGCATCAAAGTATTTCCCAATCCTACCTATGGACAGTTCACGCTGGCCTACACGGGTCAGGCCAACGGAAGCGCTCAACTTGCGGTATTTGATCTGGCGGGCCGAAAGGTCAAGGCGATGGCACTGGGGCACTGGGCAGCTGGTGAGTACACCCACACCATCGACTTGACCGAAATTCCCGCTGGCATGTATCTGCTTCGACTTTCGGTAGGAAACGAATCTTATCAACAACGATTGATCAAACAATAACCATGCGAAATCTGACCTTCATGGTCCGGGGGCTGCTAGCAGCCCTCGGACTCCTCACCCTCCTGACGACAGGCTGTCAACCGGAGCCTGAGGTGATCGAAAGCGATTGCCCGCCTGAACGTGAATGGTCTCCTCCGTCACCAGGAGACTTAGACATTGGCGGTATGCCCAACATACCCGATTTACCTACAGTTGCCTTATCTGGAACAGCTGGTGTAATTTATATTAACCAGGAAAATGAGCGAGAAATAATTACTCATAAGTCTATTGCCAATGATGAGCGAACCGAATACTTACGCTCAGGTCTGATCAGATATCACCTAGATACCAGAGAGGAAAGTTGGGTGTACGAGGGCGACTCTTGGGAATCTGCGGTCAACTGGAGCCGAACGGGTTGGCTATTGATGGTAGTGCAGCATCGGTTGCTGCTCGTCAGTACCGAGGGCGAGCCTAGTCGGGAGCTGACCACCTATCCAGGGCAGTTTTATGGGCCGACCTGGTCCTATGACGGTGATAAGGTACTCTGTTGGGGGCGTGAGTCTATCAGTGCTTCCCGCAAGCTTTTTATCTTCAATCTGGAGGGTGATCTGATGCATGTGGATTCGAGTGAGAACGCCCGTCTTTATGGGGGCGGGGATTGGAGTGAGGAAGACATTGTGCTTGGCTCTGCAGATAGCACGCTCACCTTTTTCCAGTATTCAGATTCTGGGCTAACACTGATCAAGCGCATCAAGGTTGCCCAAGTCGATCCCCAGGCGCGGGGAATGGGCCACTTTCGCTGGCGGCCAGGGCACCGAAAGGTACTCTGGACCACCAATCGGGGCCTCTTATACGAGACGGACTTTGATACAGAGCAGACCCGCCTCATCTACGACAATTGCAACCGACGTATCACGCAGTTTGACCCTACACCCGATGGAAAAGCCGTATGGATCGATGTTGCTGAGTATCATCACTGGAATGACCCCGAACGCCGAGATATGACGGTCCATATTCACGAAATCGATCTTGATACCGGGGAAGAGACGCGGGTGTATACTTTTCCTGACCTGTAGTGGTGGTAGGGGAAAATAAAACCAAAGCGGCTGAAAATATCCTCACACAACAAAGTGGAGACGCCCATGCTCGTACCTCGCACGGCGTCTCCACTGGTCGTTAGGCCACATGGAAATAAAAAACCAGCAGGGCCGGAAAAAATGGAATGAAGATCAAGCACATCATTTATTCATTCACATAACGGTTAATTAAAAACCATGAAACATTTCACACAATTTTGGCTGGCCCTCATCGGGCTACTGGTGGCACAACCCCTTTCAGCACAACTGTACGAAGTCCCCCTCAATGACCGCATCGACCGCAGTGACTACATCTTTGAAGGCAAAGTGCTGGAAAGCAACAGCTTTTACAGCCCTGGCGGTCGGATGATCTATACCTCGCATCTGGTGCAGGTGTATTCGGTGTTCAAGGGGGAGTTTCCGGGCGATCAGGTGGAAATCGTAACCGAAGGTGGTCGCGTCGGCGATCAGGCCGTCTGGATTTCGCACAACCTGGAACTTGGCCCCAATCAACATGGTATTTTCTTGCCAACCCGACTGCGCGCCCCAGCAACCGACAGCCGAATAGCGGCTTGAGCTTACGGGTGTATGCGGGTTTGCAGGGCTTTGTGAAGTTTCACTTCGAAGGGATCAATCCCAAGGCAAGCGAGCCGTTTCATGTCTATCGTCAGCCGGAAACGGAGTTGTTTCCGCAGATCGAAGCGCGGACGGGGCAGCTTCGCCGCAACTGGGAAGGTGTGAGCCGTGCGAGCAGTGATTTTTTCATCCAGTATTTCTTCAGCTATCCACAGTTGACGCAGGTTGGCGGGCAGACGTATTTGGATTTTGAGGTTGAGGCCAGCGTAAGTGGCGGGAGCTATGAGTTGGGCGATGCGGGAATTTTCATCGAGTACGATACGTCGCTGTTGGGAAGTAGCTTGGCAGGATCGGGTAAAGTTACGATCATCGCCGGGGATGTAACGATGAGTACGGATTACAGTTTTTCGGCCACTGACTATGGCACGAATGTGCTGGAAATCGCGGTGGATGCAGCCGATCCACCTATCAATTTGGGTGAGGTAGATGCCTGGGCAGATGACGTGGTGAAGGTGCGGGTGGATGTAACGGGGTTGACTCCGGGACTGGATGCGCTCTTTGAGCAGTCGTTGATGCAGGGGGAGTCGGAGTATTACGACGCGGCGAGTGGAACGTATGTGCTGTTTCCGTTTGTCTGGGCAGTGGATTCGGTGGTGTATCAGGCGGGAATCAATGAAATTACAGGGTTCTTTCCTAATCCCATTATAGCAGGTGGTGGTCCTCACCCTAATTCTATTCTAAACATTGTAGGAGACGGATTTGGCGTAAATCCAGGCACTGTGTCATTTGGGAATGCCGATGATGGCGGGGCAACCTTAACCGAAGCTATTGGGCCAGATTATCTAATTTGGAGCGATACACTTATACAAGTAATTGTTCCTTCTGCGGGGATAAACGGAACAGCAGGTACGGGGCCGTTTTTTGTAACCACTGCTATGGGAGACGTGATTCCTAGCGTTGACCCTTTAGTTATATCGTATGCCATAGCCAATGTACGGCGTGAGCCGGACCAGTCGTTTCCTGACTCAGCCCTTTTCCTACACTTAGTTAATGCAGACTCAAGCGGTGGATACCGATATGTCTATCATGAAGACTTTCAAACTAATCTTCCTGCGGTAAATGATTTTGAGGAAGCACTTCGTACTTGGCGATGCGCTACACTCGTAAACTTTTCAGTAGGCGAAGACACAAGCCTTTATACATATGAAAGAGACTCTGTAAATCTTGTGCTCTTCGACACGGGTATCCCCGATTCCTTGGAGGCAGGGGAACTAGCCAAAACTAAGCTTTACACTGAATACGCGTTTTGTACTGATCCTAGCGGTACAGTCTTTAGACCGCTTTACTATGTCCCAGAGATTGATATCCTTATCAAAGACATACCAAATTGGTATTATGGAACCGCAGGTGCTCCTCCTGCGAATGAAAACGATTTTTATTCCATGATTCTTCATGAACTGGGACATACGCATATGCTTTTCCATGTCATAGAAGCAGATTCATTGATGCATTGGGCCTACGGTCCTGGCGATACGATCAGGAATATTTCTATCAACCAGTTAGGAGGTGCTCTGAGGATCGCAGATACAGCATCTGCTCAGTTGGGATTTTGCCTAGCCGTAGCAATGGATTTGATCAATCCAGCGGAATGTAGGACAGTATCGATTCTAGAATATCGGCCTAGACTTCTGCCGCTTGAGGTATTCCCCAATCCTTCCAACAATGCGCTAACTATTGAGTTCCATTCAAATAGCTACTATCAATATGGCGAATTGAAAATCATTGATGTTACGGGTAAGACCGTATCAAAGTCAGAATTGAGCAGGATACAGGTCGGGGCTAACTCTTATCCTGTTTCAGTATCAGATATTCCTAGTGGTATTTATGCCATTAAGCTGATACTTAATGGAATAGCTTACGTCAGTATTTTCCGCAAATATTGATTCCTATATTTTCGTATGCCCATTCAGTACTCTCTATGCTGGATAGGCCTAAATTTTTACACCATGAGATGGATACTCCTCTTTTTTCTTTTGAATTTCAGCTTAGGCTGTTCAACCTATCAGATGCGCCAGAGAAAAAACCCATGTTGCGCTAAATTATATGATCAACTTCGTGTTGTTTGGGAATATGATACGACTCAACGCATTTTTTCCCTCAATCAATCTGTAGCAAAAGAGGTCGGTTTCACTCCCATTTACTTTGAAGTTCATTTTGAAGACTGTTTTGTAGGACTTTCTCGCGAATCTATCATAGAGTTATTTGGAAACCCAAATATTGAGAAGGATAGAGAGCTTAGATATTACAGAACCGCAGGATGTAATATCCCTAGCAGTAATTCCTGTAAATATTTGGCTATTCGGTTTGACAAAGATGGAGAAGTAGTTGAAAGCATCTCGCAGTCTGGTTGGGTATCGAAAAATTGAGATTAGGCCCCTTGCTAAACGGAAAACCACGTGGCCTAACATTGTACAGCCGCCCATGCCTCCCTTCGATCGGCACGGCGGCTGTACTGACGTTAGGCCACATGGAAATAAAAAACCAGCAGGGCCGGAAAAAATGGAATGAAGATCAAGCACATCATTTATTCATTCACATAACGGTTAATTAAAAACCATGAAACATTTCACACAATTTTGGCTGGCCCTCATCGGGCTACTGGTGGCACAACCCCTTTCAGCACAACTGTACGAAGTCCCCCTCAATGACCGCATCGACCGCAGTGACTACATCTTTGAAGGCAAAGTGCTGGAAAGCAACAGCTTTTACAGCCCTGGCGGTCGGATGATCTATACCTCGCATCTGGTGCAGGTGTATTCGGTGTTCAAGGGGGAGTTTCCGGGCGATCAGGTGGAAATCGTAACCGAAGGTGGTCGCGTCGGCGATCAGGCCGTCTGGATTTCGCACAACCTGGAACTTGGCCCCAATCAACATGGTATTTTCTTGCCAACCCGACTGCGCGCCCCAGCAACCGACAGCCGAATAGCGGCTTGAGCTTACGGGTGTATGCGGGTTTGCAGGGCTTTGTGAAGTTTCACTTCGAAGGGATCAATCCCAAGGCAAGCGAGCCGTTTCATGTCTATCGTCAGCCGGAAACGGAGTTGTTTCCGCAGATCGAAGCGCGGACGGGGCAGCTTCGCCGCAACTGGGAAGGTGTGAGCCGTGCGAGCAGTGATTTTTTCATCCAGTATTTCTTCAGCTATCCACAGTTGACGCAGGTTGGCGGGCAGACGTATTTGGATTTTGAGGTTGAGGCCAGCGTAAGTGGCGGGAGCTATGAGTTGGGCGATGCGGGAATTTTCATCGAGTACGATACGTCGCTGTTGGGAAGTAGCTTGGCAGGATCGGGTAAAGTTACGATCATCGCCGGGGATGTAACGATGAGTACGGATTACAGTTTTTCGGCCACTGACTATGGCACGAATGTGCTGGAAATCGCGGTGGATGCAGCCGATCCACCTATCAATTTGGGTGAGGTAGATGCCTGGGCAGATGACGTGGTGAAGGTGCGGGTGGATGTAACGGGGTTGACTCCGGGACTGGATGCGCTCTTTGAGCAGTCGTTGATGCAGGGGGAGTCGGAGTATTACGACGCGGCGAGTGGAACGTATGTGCTGTTTCCGTTTGTCTGGGCAGTGGATTCGGTGGTGTATCAGGTAAGCTCTGTCATAGCCATAGACAGTATTGCGGGTGATACCATTCCCGCAGGTACAGATGATTTTATTGGGATATATGGCTCAGGCTTTGGCACGACCGCAGGGAGAGTCCTGTTTAAAAATGCAGATGAGGGAGGAGCAAGTAGAGTACAGGCATTTGGAGAGGATTACATTCTATGGACTGATGCACTAATTGTGGTGAAGGTACCTTCAAGGGATACGACTACTGGACCTGGTAGCAACAGGAACCCGGCTGGTAGCGGAACAATTATGGTTGAAACAGCGGCAGGCGACACCCTAGAAAGTTCTGATTCGATAGAAATACCATTTGCCTTGTTCAACATAAGGCAGAGTGCGGGATCTAACTTTACGACCATTCCACAGAGATTTGCAGACGCTTTAGGAAATGGGGGTATACAGTTCTCATTTAATGAAAATTTCCCTGCCAACTACAGGGTTGTTTTCGAACATGCTTTAGATCAGTGGCGCTGTGAAACAGGGATATATATGACAATTAGCGGTCAGGAGACTCCTCTTGACACAGCCTCACAAGATGGTGTAGGTGTGGTTGCAATAAATGACTTAGATGCAGGTTTGAGAGGAGTAACTAAAAGCTTTGGAGATGTATGTTTCGATGGAAATACCTTCCAAGTATATACTTCGGAAGTCGACATGATTTTTGATGATAGCGCGGACTGGTTCGTAGATACGGCTGGGACGGGACTCAGTCCTGGTCAGATGGACTTTTATTCGATAGCTCTGCACGAACTCGGACACGCGCATCATTTAGGTCACTCATTGGATGGTAATAAGGTTATGTTCTTTGGTATTCAGCCTCAGGAAATAAGAAGGGATATAGACTCAGGAAGTCTCTCTGGGGGAAACTACTCCGTATCCATTTCTCTGGACTCCATCATATGTACCGTAACATCATCTGACACCATTCCTCCAATGCAATTGTTTGATTGTAGCACTACAGCTATCAACGATTATGCCATTGTTAACTCGCTAGAAATTTACCCAAACCCTGCAACAAATGGAATATACATTCGAAGTAGTGAGATAGGTCAGGGTGAACCTATGCAAATCACTATGTACAATAAGGTAGGTCAGGAATGCTTTCAGAGGCGTATTAACGCTAATGAAAATGGTATCTGGGTTAATATTCCCCACCATATTTCTTCAGGTATTTTCTTTATCTCAATCCATACCACCCAGTCTTCATATTATGGCAAACTATCGCTCCAAAGGTAGCATTTACTTCCTTTGGGCTGCGATGATATTGAGTGTCTTCATAACTAGCGGATGTTCGCTACGACAATCTGTCCAGAGGAATAAACAATGTAAAGGGATTGAGGAGGCTTTTAGCCCTCATTGGGTTCGCATCCGAAATGCCCCTAACTCTTACGATGTATCTCGTGATGGAATGAAAGAGCTTGAAGAGTTTCGCTCTTGCATACTTTTACTCAGGAAAAAGGATGTCATAAGAATATTCGGCGAACCATCTAAAGAAACAGGAAATAAGATATACTACTTCCTGTTTGGTTGCCAAAGTGTTAATGAATCTTCCTGTACCTGGATCGAGTTTGATTTTGATAAAAAAAACGTATCTCAATGGAAAATGAAAGTAGCCACTAAGACGGTTAATTAAAACCCACGTGGCCTAACAATCGCTACCCGCCTATGCCTTTCAGGCACAGCGGGTAGCGTGGCGTTGTAGCCCATCGGGAAAACCCAGTGCCTCGCCCCCAGGCCCACGCGAGAATCAGAAAAAAATCCAATCAAGAAAATCCCAAAACCCGGAAAATGAAAAGCCAGGCGGCGCGCTGATCGGGAATAGAGCGAGATCGGTTCTGAAAGGGAAATCCGGACTTGGAAAAATGACCGAAAATTCACAGATTCAGAAACGAAAACCCAACGAGGCCACAACAGGATGCATAAGTCACCGAGCAAGGTCGGCGGTGCATGCACAAGACCGTTGGGGCGCACACAAAAAAAAGATAATGAATAGCGTAAATCAACATCAAAGAGCAGCAATAGGATGGGACGTATTGACAAAAGTTGCCAAACATAACGAACTGATTAGATATGGAGAACTCGGTAAACAAATCGGAATACATCACCGACCAGTCCGATATGTACTTGTCCTCATTCAAGATTATTGCTTGCAAAATCAATTGCCTCCATTGACAATTTTAGTCGTCAAACAAAGTGGACTGCCAGGAGAAGGTTTTATCGCATGGGACGTTGACGACATGGAAGAAGGAGCAAAGCAAGTTTATAATTATAATTGGGACAACCTTGGAAATCCATTTGGCTTTGCAAAAAATGGATTGACGGAAGACGAAATAATTAAAGAACTCCTTGAAAATCCTGAAGATGCTGAAGACACCTACGCGAAAATAAAGATAAGAGGAGCAGCTCAACCAATATTTAGAAAGGCTCTTCTAGGGGCTTACGACCACCAATGTGCTTTTTGCGGTTTCAGTTTTGAAGTCGGTTTGCAAGCATCACATATCATTCCTTGGTCAATCTCAAAAAAGACTGAAAGGCTTGATGTGAGAAATGGAATTTTGCTCTGTGCAACGCATCATAAATTATTTGATGACCGTTGTTTGACTATCAATGATGATTTTACCATCAACTATAACGGTCCAGACGACGAAGAAGAGAGAATATATTCCGAGTATGACCGCCTACTAACAACTGCTCTACACGGCAAAAAAATGACTTTGCCCATTGACAAAAGACATAGACCCAAGAAGGTTTACGTTACAAGACATAAAAATGGATTTGATGAAAAATAAAAGGGTGGTGGCGTCGATAGAGAGTCGGCTCGCTGGGGGCTGCTGACTATCAAGGCTTCCAGCAGGCTCAACTCCCAGTTGGAGCCACGACCAAAACCCTTATACTACGTGGCGTAGGGATTGTAAAGTTGTAAGACACGATAACTTATTGATAACAAGGCCATTCAATCAATCAACCACTCTACCATTCAACCATTTTGAAGTATAGTAGGGAGATCAATCGCATCCATCTACCACCCCTCCCCTCAAAATTCCACCATTCCCCCCTCGATCTCCCCTCGGCGCAGGCGATTGACCAGCAGGTGAGCCTGCCGGGTCGGCTCGGGCATGCGGTACTTCCCGGTAGCGGCCAGGGCCAGGTGGGGGGCTTGATCGAGAGCCACGCGGTGGCCGGGGGAGATGTACATGGGCTTGACCCGGTCGCGGGTGCGCAGGGCGTGGCCCACGATTTCGCCTTGGTGGATCATAGGGCTGAGGCTGCCGCGGGTTTCGGCGGGTGGGTCGCAGTCACCGACCAGCACGTTCTTGCCGCAACCGATGGTGGGCGTATCGGTAAGGAGGCCCAAGTGGGTGGCGATGCCCAGGCGGCGCGGATGGGCGATGCCGTGGCCGTCGGCAAAGATCAGGTCGGGCGGCAGGGTCAATTGAGCCCAGGCCAGCATCAGGGCCGGTATCTCGCGAAAGGACAGCAGCCCCGGCACGTAAGGAAAGCGCATCTCGTCGCGCACCCCAGAGTAGCCTCGCAGCTCCAGGCGCTCAGCGTCGAGCAGCACGATGACCGCCCACAATTCCTTGCCTCCGATTTCGTAGGACAGATCTACCCCCGCCAGCAATTTCGGAGGTGCAGGTAGCGGCGTCAAAGCCACGTGCTGCCGTAGCTCATGCTGCAGGGCGATGGCTTCTTGGGGGCTGAGGTCCCAGCGATGACTCTTAGGAGAATTTGTCATTTGAAATTCGGGATTCGTAAGGGGAATGCCTAATTTGTTGCTTGGCCGACGCATGGAGGGTACCAATGAGACTGACGAGGACTTGCGGACTTGTGCTGAAGTGAATTTCCTGCCAAGAACATCAGTCTGAGGTCGTTTTCAAGGGGAAGGTGGACATGTATCTGAGGTGATACTCAAAGAATTTTGAATGGAGAACGCAAAGATAATTGTATCTCGCGTAGATCTCGCAAATGGCGCAGATGAAGCAGATTTCTGCGAAATCCGCGAAATATGCGCACAACCAAACTCTCAATTCGCAGGACCTTCAGTATCAAGGCGAGACTACGGCCGTAATCCCGAGTGGCGAATTCCTAATTCTGAATTGATTCCATGCCCGATATCATCGCCAAAACCTACTACGACACCCCGGTGGGACCCGTAGAGATCGCGGCCACGGAGCGAGGCATTGCTTCGTTGATTTTTCAGGAGTATCCGACCTACGAGATCGAACCACAGCACGATTTTCTGCTGGCCGCGATCGAGCAGTTGGATGAATATTTTATGGGGGAGCGTACGCATTTCACGGTATTTCTAGACCTGATCGGGACGCCGTTTCAGCAGCGGGTATGGCGGCAGCTGATGGAGATCCCCTTGGGTCAAACCATGAGCTACGGAGAGGTGGCCAAACACATCGCCTCGCCCGATGCGACCCGAGCGGTAGGCCACGCCTGTGGCCGCAACCAACATTGGTTGTTGGTACCCTGCCATCGGGTGATCGGGGCCGATGGGCAGCTCACGGGCTACACCGGGGGCCTCAAACGCAAGCGCTGGCTGCTACATCACGAGTGGGGCATCCTCCACGGCAAGCAAGGGAGTTTGTTTGAGTGATACTCATAACTTACCCAAACTAAGGTGTGCCGTTCATTCCAGGCAAACAGCCCTAATTGGCTCTGCGCAGCCTGGGTAACTTTCAACCTTGAACGTTAAACCTTGAACTCACAACCGCGAAACTAATGGCTAGTGCCTCCCCCCTCGGCCACCAGTGGTATTGCGCCGTTGGTTGAGCGGGAGGTTCCAGTAATATCGATCCGATACCGCTAGATCGCGAAATTCCCCCACGATCCCACTGCTGTGGGCCCCGCCGCGATACATCCCGCCATTAGCTGAGGGCCAGGTGGCCACGTCAGCGCTACCGTCTGCGGCCAGATGCCCATCGCCCATTTCTCCGCCAAAGTTCAGCGCCGACACCCCTACCCCCATGCATTGCTCCCACAGGTTGCCGCTCAACTCCAAGACGCCATAATAGCTCCCGCCGATTTGGAGGCGGTTGCTGCTACTACTGCCGCCGAAGCCCACCCGTAGTGGTCCGGTAGGACCAGAGTAGCCATGGCTGGCCAGCCCCGCCGTAGCGGTGGCTTGCTCACTCACCGTTTCGGTGGGCAAGCCATCGTCGAGGACCGTGTTGGCGTCCACGACCTGAGCCGTGCCCCAGGCAAAGCCCCCCGGCACCGGATAGACCGGACCGCGACAGGCCTTTTCGTACTCCAATTCGGTGAGCGGACGCAAGCCCGCCCAATCCAGATAAGCCGTGAGATCGTCCCAATTCAGAAAGCTGCAAGCCCGCGTCTGCCCGTCCTCAGGCTGATCAAAAATCCCGTCAGGATTGGCTTCGCAGGCGTAGACGGCAGGTTGCCCCGGGCTGCCTGGCACCGCAATCATCAGGCCGTTGCGCTGAGAGGGAGCCGGCGGATTGGCCAGCGCGTACGTACCGATGGCAGCGCCAGGAGAAGCAGCCGTACGGGCCGCCTGCTGCTCATAAGTCAGCAGGTTGAGAAAGTCGCGGTACTGCGCCTGGCTCAATTCGTACTTCATGGCGTAGAAGCCCGCGTAGCCTTTGGGATACGCTGCTGGCAAATCGCCGCCCAGGCTGGCTGCGCTGCCCACCGACAGATCGCTGCTGGCGATGGCCCCCTCGACATCGACCCGAAACGGCCCCCCGTCGCCGGGACGGCGAAAGTGGTGAAAGCTGCTGCTATCCCCCAGCCAAAATGGACCTTGCGGCACCCAAACCATCTCGATGCCCATCAGGGTGATATCGCTTACGTTTGCAGGCAGCGCCTCGGCCAGAAACAAGATCAGGCCCTTGAGGCTGATATCCCCTGTTCCCGGCGCGTTGCGCTGTACAAAGACGCCTTGTCCATCTTCCACCGAAGCCACCTCCACCATCCCGGCAGGGTTGTAGTGCTGCCCAGCGGTGGTATCGAAGCGCAAGGGCTGCCAGGAGCCACCTGCTACGCGGTATTTGCCAAACAGCCACACCGCATCATAATTGCCGGGAGCCTGGCTGCTATCGAAGCGCCAACTGTTGTCCCAACTGACTGAGACCCCAAGGGTCTGCGGATCGAGCTGGGCCAGATCGCTCAGGCGCAGGTCATTGGCCCAGGCCGTGGCGAGCAAAAACAGAAAGAGAAGAAAAAATCGCATGACTGTGGCGTTAAGGAGGGGAGATTCGAAGGAGCAGATGGCCCCCTCGAATCTCGCGAATCAACACTTGAGGTGCTCGTGAGGCTTTGCAAGCCGAGCATGTTGCCTTCGAATCTCAAATTACAACTTGATCACCCGCTGCTGCCAGCCGCCGCGTTCTCCATTGCCGCGCAGCAGGTAGGTACCCGCCGGTAACTCGGCCAGCGACCAGGTCAGCGCGGTAGCTTCTGCCACTTCGCGCTGCATCAGGCGACGCCCGTTTAGGTCCAGCAGCACCACCTGCCCACTCCAGGGCTGGGCCAGGCGCAAGGTCAGGCGGTCCGTGGTCGGGTTGGGAAACACTGCCAGCAGTTGAGTTTGCGATTGAGCCAAGCTGGTGCTGCGTAGCACGTCGATGAACACCCAGGCCGAGTCGCGGTCGCCCCATTCATCAGTGATCACGTACTGCACACTGTCCAGGCCAGAGGTCCCCATCAGCGGCGTGTAGCGCAGGGTGTCATTGCTCAGTGCCGCCGTACCCTGCAAAGGAGAAGTGATGATTTCCACAGCCAAGCCCTTGCGGTTGTCGCGGTCTTGGTCATTGGCCAGCACAGCAATATCGACCTCGGCAAAGTCCGCCAGATCCAGCACGGCGTTGTCGGTCATGGCCATGGGCACCAGGTTGTAGGCCACCGCAATGTTTTCGGTTACCACGCCTACTTCCAGCGAATCCAGCAAGGTGCCATTGATGTCGAAGACCAGCCCTTGGTTGAAGTTGGGGGTAAAGTCCGTTTGCGTGGTGTAAAACCGCTGGCTCAGGGTGTCCTGCACGAAGGCAGTGGGAAAAAGCCCCACGATGCCCGCTCGGATCACGCTGCGGTTGACCAGGTCAAAGCTACCGATGGCCCCGTCAAAGCGGGTGTATAGGGTGCCCTCTGCGTCGAGGGTGAAGGTCGAACCGTAGGTGCCGTTTTGCAGGTCGATGTTCAACGGATCGGTGCTGACCGAGCCATCGCGCGGGTCAAAGGTGGTAAGGCTGTTCGACGCACCATTCAGCCCGTAAATCACCGAGTCGCGCACGAGCAACGACCCTAGGTCTTCATCGTTTTGATTTACCTCCACGGTATCGACTACCGCCAAGGTGCTCAGCAGCACTTTGCACAGGTAGCCTGCCGAGTCGCTAAAGCTGCTACTGGTGAAATTCTGGCTCACGTAGGCGGTATCGCCTTGCACCACAATGCCCTTGACGGGACGACTCAGGGCGGGTATGCTATCGACGAAGGCTAGGGTTTCGCGGTCATACACCAGCAAGTTGCGTCCGTAGGGATCGGTGGAGCCAAAGGGCAGAAAGAAATTGCCCACCAGCAGGAAGCTATCGCTCAAAGCCAGGGTAACGGTGCTTTCGCCCCCAAAAGCCGCCGCAGCGATGCGCTCATTGGTGGTGAGGTCGTATTTGACCACCGAATCCGACGCAGCGGCGTAGGCAAACGGCCCATCGATGAGCAAGTCCTGCGCCGAATTTTCGCCGATGGTATCGAGCGTCTGGTACTGCCCGGTACCGGGATCAAACACTTGCAGGTTGGTCGGCTCGGCAGGGTTGTTGAATTGGCCCCCGTTGAGGATCACCACCCGCTTGGCGCTCACCTGCGGGTTGATGGGCACCACGTCGATGAAGAGCCAGGCCGAATCACGATCGCCCCACCCATCGGCCACAGCGTATTGCAGGCTGTCTTGCCCGGTCAAGCCTCCGGCTCCGTACTCGATTTGCTGCCCATCGATGGAGGCAATGCCCAAGGTTGGCTGGGTGATGATCGACAAGGTAGGCGCGACCCGTGCATCTGGGTCGCTGTCGTTGGCCAGCACATCCGCCAGCAGGGTGGAAGTGCCATTGAGGTTGAGGGTTACCTGATCGTCTTGTGCGGTAGGGACAGCGTTGTAGGCTGCGCCAATGGCTTCCGGAGCAAATCCGACTAGTAGGGTGTCTAGCCGATTGCCGTTTTCATCATAGATAATGCCTCCAGTGTAGCTGAAAAAGTCCGTTTGGGTGATGTAAAAGCGCTCATTGACGGTGTCAAGCACCATGGCCGAGATCACGGTGTCGAAAAGCGTCCCTTGCGGCGCATTGCCAGTGGCAAGGTCTAGCTCACCGATGCCGCCATCAAAGAGGGTGAAGAAGCGCCCACTTTCATCCAGCGTAAACCGCGAGCCATAAGTCCCCACCTGTAAATCGACGCTGGTAGCAAAGGTGCTCACCGCTCCAGTGCCAGGATCATAGCGGGTGATGGTATTCGAAGCGCCATTGAGGCCGTAAATCACCGAATCTTGAATCAGCAAAGGCCCTAGGTCCTCATCATTCTGATTCACCTCCACCGTATCGACTACCTCCAGGGTGCTCAGCAGCACCTTGCACAGAAAGCCAGCAGAATCGGCGAAGGTACTAGCGGTGAAATTTTGGCTCACGTAGGCGGTATCGCCTTGCACCACGATGCCTTTGACCGGGCGGCTCAAGGCGGGAATGCTATCGACGAAGGCCAGGGTTTCGCGGTCAAAGACGCGCAGGTTGTTGGGATAAGGAGCGGTGGAACCAAAGGGCAAGAAAAAATTGCCCACCAGCAAATAGTCCTCGCTCAGAGCGAGGGTCACCGTGCTGACTCCCCCAAAGGCAGCGGCAGCTACCCGTTGGTTAGTCAGCAGGTCGTACTTCACGATGGAGTCGGAAGCCGCTACGTAGGCAAACGAACCGTCGATCAGCAAATCTTGCGCGGCATTCTCGCCGATGGAATCGAGGGTGGTGTAGCTGCCATCGGCAGGGTCGTACAGTTGCACATTAGTCGGCTCAGCGGGGTTGCCAAACTGGCCGCCGTTGACGATCACGATGCGTTTGGTCAGCACTTGCGCCCGCATAGGCGCGCTCGCCAGCAGGGCGAGCAGGAGGATGGTAAGGTACTTTTGCATAAGTTGAATGTGAGAGGTTGAAGTGAAAGGGATTCATCGGGAGTGATCGGAATGATCGGGAGTGATCGGGAGTGATCGGAGTGATCGGGGTGATCTTTGGTGATCGAAGGTGATCAGGGTGATCGAGGTGGTCAGGGTGATCTTTGGTGATCGAAGGTGATCGGGGTGATCAGGGTGATCGAGGTGATCTTTGGTGATCGAAGGTGATCGGGGTGATCAAAGGTCTACGATCACCTAGATCACTGTTCACTGTTCACCCTATTGATCACTGTTCACTGTTCACCCTATTGATCACTGTTCACTGATCACTGATCACTGTTCACTGTTCATTGATCACTGATCACTGTTCCCTACCGCTCGATGACCAAGCTCAAGCGGACTTGCCGCAGAGGCATAGGTCGGTTGGCCATGACCTGATAAGCTTCGTTCCAGAGGTTGTCGAGGCGCAGGCCGATTTCACTCTGCCATGGGCCCCACTGCCAGAGGCGATGCAAACTGAAGGTTCCCAAATCATAGGCCGGCAAACTAGCCGAGCCATCGGTCGCAGTCAGTCGCTGGCCCGTGTAGGCGTGTTGGTAGCGAATATCCCACTGGGCATAGCTCAGTTTCAGCCCGCCTTGCCCCTGATGCAGCGGCGTGTAAATGAGTTGCTGGCCCAAAGATTGATCTCCGGTGCGAGCGACCTCCGTGACCACCGAGTGCGTCTGGGTATAAGCCGCGTGTAGGGTAGCCTGCCATGGGCCGCGCTGCCAAGTGAGCTTGGCTTGGCTTTCTAGCCCTTGAGACCGCACGTTTTGCAGATTTTCTGGCGACCAAAAGCCTTGGCGAGTCGGTCGCCACAAGATCCACTGCTCGATCTGCTGCCGAAAGACAGTGATGCCAAACTCTGCCTGCCAGGGCTCATCCCGGCGAGGTTGCCAGCGTAAGCCGATTTCACTGCCCCAGCCCTGCTCGGGGCGTAAGTCGGGGTTGCCACCGGGCGACCAATAGCGATCGTTGAAGGTCGGCAGCCGAAAGCTGCGCCCGATTTGGCCGTGGATTTCGAGCGCGGGCAGCAACTTGCCCCGCAGATTGAGGGAGGGCAGCAGCGGAAGCCACTGGCCCGGCAGCCACTCCTGCCGCAGGTTGGCGCTGGCCTGCCAGCGACCGCCTGGCGTCTGGTAGCGATACGAGAGGAAGGCCGCCACCTGGGTTTGCTGGGGCACCTCTGCGCCGTAGCCATCCGCCAAACCGCGCTGCCACTGATGCATCAGGCCCAAGTCTAGGCTGTGGCCGGGGCGCATACGCCAGGTGCCTTCGGCTTGGGTCAGCAGGGTGCTGCTGCGGTTGTCAGAAAAGATGCGGGCCACGCTGTCGGTGTAGCGCAATGCTTCGCGAAACAACCCACTGCGCAAAGTCCAGTCCCAGCGCAGGTCGCGCCGCTCCCAGGCCAACGCCAAACGCAGACTTTGATCTTGCTGAGTGGCTACGCTGCTGTCTTGCGTGAGGGTGGGCGGCAACTGCCGATCGGTTTCTTGCAGCCAAAGCCAGGCCCTTACCGTTTGATGCTCATCGATGCGCAGGGCATTTTCTTGCATGAGACTATTTTGCCGCGTGGTCGCATGCACCTGACGCTCCCGCAGAGGGGCTTGATCGCGATAGGCATCGACCAAGGGGAAATCATTTTCCGCCCGATGATGGTAGAGCCGGGTGCGGCTGAGCCAATTCTTCCGGCTGACTTGCACATCCAAACCTGGCTGCCAGCGGCCAAAGCTACCCGCTTGCATGTGCCCCGCTACGCGGGTGCCCGCGCCAAACGGCGTGTGGCTACCGAGGTGCAAAGCTCCCCCCACCGCCCCGGAGCCGAAGAGCGCCGCCGAGCCGCCGTATTGCACTTGCAAATCATCGACGAAGAAGAGGGGAATCAAAGAAAGGTCGAGCTGCCCATTCATGGGGCTGGGAATGGAGAAGCCATTCCACAGCACGGCGGTATGACTGGCTCCCGCTCCACGTAGCGAAGTGGTAGCCAAGCCATTGATGCCATAACTTTTGATGAAGACATCGCTATGCTGAGCCAGCAGTTCGCTCAGATTGGCGGCGCGCCACTCGCGCAGCAGCAGTGAGTCGAACCGCATCAGGCGGTGCCCACTGGCCAAGGCTTGCAGTCGATAGCTGCTGAGCCGCACCGTGTCGGTCTGCCAGATGTTGCTTTCCTGGGCAGAAAGAGAGCCTGCCGGGAGGGCCAACAGACCGCAGATCAGCCATGCGAGCCACCGGATGGCTACCCGATGCGTCAACCCCGCGGCGCAGCCCTTGAGGTCAAGCTGGTCTCTGACAACGTAGCGATCTGACGTCTCACTTCTTAAATTCTTGATTTTCAAACGCATAAATCCCAAACTATCAGTTGATTAGTTCGGGATCCGTAGGGGAGAGAGATAGAAAAACGATGGACGGGCGGTGGGTGGCTGGTTGAAAGTTCGGAGTTGAAAGCAAAGATAGCCGCTTGGCGCGGCCACTGAGTGAGCCAATATGAACGGCAGGTGAACGCTGTGCCTGACTACCTTATTCCCTTATACCCCCTGACCGTTCATACAGGTGAGTTCGTGGTTGAGAGCTCTTAAGCTAGCTATGAGAGGAAAAGCTATCCACACGGTGGTTTCGAGTACGCATGGTTTTTTTTATGCGAAAGCCAACGGCTACAGCTAATCTGGCCTTCTGCCCAACTAGTGCCTTTGGAATGAAGTGATTAACCATTCGAATTTCGCATAGTATCTTGACCAGCAGCACTTCTAATTACGAATTCCTGATTACGAATTTCGAATTATCTCCACGAACTACCTACTTCGAGCTATTCAAAGAAACACCCTCGCCCGCGCAAGGTCATTCTTCGCTTTTTTCCCGAAAGCTACGAATCGCCGGTCCGTGGCAGGTCTTCTGACTCGCTCACCGCGGCCTCCACCTTCCCAGCCCGAGGGCCAGTGGCGGGGAGGAAGGTCAATTCGAAATTCGTGATTCGCTATTCGAAAGGTTTGGCTGACGTTAGCCACTGGCTTCGAATGGATCACGCATCCCGATCTTCATGCCTTGAGGCATGGCTTCCTCCCGGGAGGCTACGTGGCGTAGGCGAAGGTTGATCGAAAGCGCATTGCAGAAATGACGAATGCCAAATTTCAGATCTCGAATTCGCTCGCCGAGCATACAGCAGCGGGAACTGTTCAGGATTCTCACCTGATTCCCTTTTCATCCTTTCCCCTTGCGAGGTTGGGAACCAAAGACGCAACAAAGGTAACCAAAATGGGCGAATGTGGAAGCTTTTTTGCCATACTGCCCACAACTGACTGAGGTCGTGAAAGATAAAAACAAGCCTCCGGCTTGAGGAGTTATCATTCGCGGTACTGCTGCTGCCTTGAGAGGCCCGATTTTGTCTCACAGCGCCGTAGCTTGCGCGTCCATCCCGAATGTCGAGTTTCCAATTCCGCCTTACCATGTCCAGCCCCCCGAGGAGTCTGCTGATTTCTACCCTGCCCATCGCGGTGATCTTTGGCCTGGCCTGGCTTGGCTACGGCTATTGGCAAGGCCGCTTGCGCCCCAGTGGTGATCGATACGCAAGCTGGCGAGATCAGTACGTGGGCGATGACCCAGGCTGGTGGTGCCGTTGGCGGCCCAAGGCCGACGCACCGGCTCAGCAGTATTTCAATCGACTGCCGGCGGCTAGCCCCGACGCTCTAGCGGCGCGCTATGATCGCTGGCGCACCCTGCGCAACGAATTGGCCACCTATCGCCCCCAAGGCTTCGACGACTCCCTGCACTTCCGGCACATCGAGCAGCAGCTCGACCTCGACTTGGCGGGGGAGCCCTTCGAGCGGTACGCGTTTGCCCTGGTGCCCGTGGGCGGCGCGCATCTGGCCACTTTCGATTTGCTGATCCATTATCATCCGGTGGCCAATGCCGCTGACGCTAAGTACTACCTGCGCCGTGTAGAGGCCCTGGCTGAGCAATGTGAAACTTGGCAGCGTCGCCTCGCTCGACAAGCACAGGCCAACTTGCTACCGGGCCGGCCCCTGCTGCTGGCCACCCGCGACCAACTGCGTGGCTGGACAGAGCTCCCTCCGCTGGAGCATCCGCTGTACTTGGCCTTTGCTCGCAAGGCCAGCCGCGCGGAGATGACTGAGATGAACGACTATACCGCGCTCGACTACCTCACCCAGTTGGACACCAAGCTGTCTGAGCAGTTGTATCCCGCTCTAAACCTGCTCGCAGATCAACTCGATAGCCTGGCCCGCCAGGCTGACAGCACTTGGGGGATTGGCTCCCGACCCAATGGCGCGGCCTGGTACCGTCATCAACTGCGGCGCTACAGTGCCACCGATACCAGTCCTACGGCGCTGCTGACCCAAGCCGAGCAGGCCGTGTCTGATTGGCAACGAGCCTTGCGTCGCTATCAGGACAGCCTGGGCGAGGCGGCTAGCCGCCCCGAAACCGCCTTCCTCGCAAGCGAAAAGAAGAGCATCTGGCTCGAAAAGCTACGCGCGCACATGCGCGACCAGCGCCAGTACGTGCGGGGCCTGATGGACACGGTCCCATCATCTCGCTTGGGCATCTGGCCAGCCATGAGAGGCAACTACCGCTTCACGCCGCAGTACTTACCGGCTTCCCTGGATGGCCTCCACACAGCACGGCTGCGCCTGGACCTTACGGACCGGCTTCAGGGGGGTGAAGCAGGCATAAAACTGCTGACCCACGAAGTGCTTTACCCTGGCAGGCACCTCTTCATGAGCCGTCAGCTCAACGCGGGCCAGCGCCCAGACCTGCGCCGAACCCTCCCCCACCCTGCGGTGCTGGCTGGCTGGGAGATGTATAGCAGCTATCTGATGGACCACGATCTGGCGGCCTATGCTCATCGCCCATCTTTGCGTCTGGCGTATCTGCGTCGCCAGCTAGGTCGTGCGGTAAACATGCGCCTGGACCTGGGCTTGCATCACCAGGAATGGAGCGAAGCAGAGGCTCGTCGCTATCTGCGCAGCACCCTGCAAACGACCCCTGCCGAAGAGACGGCTATGCTGCTGGCCGTGGCCAGCCAACCAGGCAAGGCGGTGGCAGCCATCACGGGCTTTGCCATGTTGCGGGCCTTGCGGCAAGAGATGCGTCAGCGCCTGGGAGATGCTTTTTTCCTGCAAACCTTTCATGACCAATTGCTGTATCAAGGCGCCCTTGCGCCTGATCTTCTGCGGCGAGCCCTGCTCCGTTGGGGGCAAAACCCCTAAATCCCATGGCTCTGTGTACGTTGGGGGCCCTTCCCTTCGTTGATAAAGGCAGATACCATGGTATATGAGTCGAGCTTTTTGGTGTAAAATCTTACTTATCTTTTTGAGCGGCGGCCAGTGGGTCATGGGACAGCAGGTAGCCGATTGTGAGCTGAGCTACACGCGGTTGCGAGCCAGCATAGAGGTGGATGAGACGCAGATCAGACCAGGTAAACAGGTACAGCTCAGCGATCTCTACCTGCAAAAGCTATCCGAGGGGACCTATGCCCAGGTGCAGGGTGAACTGCGATACTACGAATACGTGCGACCCGCGACCAAAAAGGAAATCCGCAAGGGCAAGGTCAAAGGTAGTGCGAAAGAAAAAATGGGTCGCAATGGCAACATCTACGTAGACGTACCCCTGGCCTCTGACATTCATTTTTTCGAAACAACCCCGGCCTTCAACGGCGACTATACTGCCACCTGGAAGCGACAGGAGATGATTTTACCGGTCGGGGTGGTCCCCACCAACGTTGGCTCCCTGGCGACCCAGCCGCTCAAGGTGCTGGCCCGCGAACCGGACTACGTGCTCCTGGAGTCTGCCGGGCGGCAGGTGGTTTTTTACCGGGGCTTTCCTCCCCTGGGCGAGGTATTCGACACGCCTGAGGTACAAGCCCAACTGGTCGAGAAGCGTCGCGAAGCCGAGCGTTGGCTGGGACGCAACGTGCTCATTCGCCAGCCACACGAGCTGGTAGTGCCGCCATATGGTCAGGCGGGGGCCTGGGTTTGGGCCGAAAATCAGGAGCAGCCCCAAGAGATCCAATCGGTGATCGCAGTAGATCGCGACGTGGTGGTTTTGGGTATGGTCGATCAGCGGCACACGTTGCGCCTGAGCGACACCAGTCAACTGCGTCTCTTTGACGCTGATTGCGTAGCAAGCCGCCAGGAAGATTACCTCGACTCGCTACGACGGGTCTTTTCGCGCCAAGAGGTACAGTTGGAAATGTTTGCCCAGGTATCAGTCAACCAGTGGGCCGAAAACCTCGACCTGAAGCGGCACCTGGCTGGGCGCTTTGGCCCCCAAAACTGGCCCGATAGCAACACGACCTATCGCTATCTGCTACAGCCTGAGCGCAGCTCTCAGCCACATATCTACCCCCGAGTGGACCAAAAGGGGCGCTGCTGGCTGGTCTCCCATTATCTCTCCGAAAAGGGCCTGTATCATACGCGCCTGAGGGTATTCGTGGGCAATGATTCGATGGACACCCAGCGGGTATCTCCGGTAGATCGCCGCAACCAACGCAGCTATCGGGGCCAGCAAATCATCGAAGAGGTAGTCTTCGATCACCCCAAAGACGAGGCCATCATAGCGGCCATCGCCCAGGCGGGCGATCAACCCGTACGCATCAGATTCATCGCTGGAGGGGATTTTTACCGAGAGGTGCGCCTGCCTGCTCTGTATCGATCCGCCATTCGCGACGCCTGGATGTGGGCCCAAACCTTGCGCAACACCCCATAAATCACATGCGATTACTCGCTGGCAAAAGCCGAAACTTCCCTTTTTCTAGGCGATAGCTGCGCCCCTGGATGTCGATTTCTAGCCCTTCGTTCACGCGCTTGAGATCTTCGATGTCTTCCTCGATGGTGTGCACCGATCCTCCGGTGCGATGGGCCAGAGTCAGGTAGTCGGGGTGAATGGGATGCCGCTCGTCGACGCCACACAAGATGACTTTTACGGGCTTGCTGAGGTGGGAGGCAAGGTGCAGATCGCGCATGGTACTGTGGTTGTCAGCGATCAGGATGACTTCGTCGTAGCCTTTGAGAAACCGCATCCCCTTGTAGAGGGCCTCCACATCGTTTTCCTCATCGTCGCCGCCGTTGCCCTGGGTCATGACCTCATTCATTTTGCGCAGCACCATGTCGATATCATTGGTTTCGACCCGGTAGATGCCCCCGGTGCGCCCGGCGCGTTTTTCGGTATTGCTGCGGCGGTTGCCGTCGTTGAAGAAGATAAAGTGCTTGACGGCGTTTCGCTCGATGTTTAGCCGATGCCACAGCAGCACGGAGGCCCCATACTTGTACATGCTACCCGTCCAGTCCATGACCACGAGCATGTTTTGCCAATCGGGGTGGCGATCAAGAATCCGAAAGGCGGTAGAATCCTCGAGCGAGTCTTGCTGAAAAGTGAGGGCCGCCACCTCGTCCATGTAGCTACCCAGTTGATCGAAGTAGATCACAAAGCCGTGGAAGCGCCGCATCGCTGCTGCCTCGGTGGGGCAATCGGTCTGCTGAAAATAGCGCCACTCGATCTTATCATCGGCAAACAAGCTGCTATCCAGGCGGCGTAGCGCTGCGAGGCGCGCTTCAAACAGACGCCTGTAGGGTGTGAGCCAGCGGTCAAGATCCGCAGGGTATTGGGTGAACACCAGATCGATGCGCTTGATCGTTCGTCCTTCCCAGGCCTTGGCCACCTCAGGATTTCGAATGTAGCTGCTGGCGTAGGCCATCTTCACCTCGACATGATCGAGGTAGGTAGCGATCTGATAGCGAGGCACTTCGTCAATTTGGCCAAGGTCAAACTGCTGGGCGGCGGCACGATGCCACAGCAGCAGCCAGACGATGAGGAGGAGGTAGCGATGCATGAGGGGCTTTTTGGTTTTTAACGAAGCACCGCACAAAAGTTACACCCTGCCATTGTCATTCAGTGACGAGCGGCGCTTTGGCCACCTGTCCGACTTCATCGGTCGATTCGTCGTAGACAAAGGCGATCACGTAGCAGTTAGCCGGATTCCAGGCCGCTAGATCCAGCTCAAAGCTGTAACTCTGGGTAAAGAGGTCGCCATTTTCGATAGGCTCTGGCGAAACAGGCTGGCCCCAGGTGCCATTGATCGCCCCACGCAGGATGTAGTGGTGGGTATAATCAGGAATATCGGGGGAGCCGTTGGGGGCGCTGTAGTCCTTTTGGTGGCTCACGATCTGATCTTCGACCAGCAGCAGACTGAGGCGCTGATTGCTGGCTTCGGTGAGGTACTTGAGATTGACTACCGTGCTGAAGCTGCTGTCGCCCGAGTCGTGGCAGTTGAAGAGGCGAATGCCTGCGGTCGGGGCTATGTCCAGCCGAGCTTGCACGTAGTCGGTCCATCGTGAAGCGTCGCTACCCCCTTGGACGCGGTCGATCAGGCCAAAGGGCACCGCGTTGACGCTGTTGAGCTCCTGATAAAACTCGTCGCCAGCCTCGGTGGTATAGTTGGTGAAGTACTTGGGGTCATTGGGCGAAAACGTAGCCAGCGGCCCGGCGTGAATGCCGACCAACACCACTTGCCCAGCAAACTGATTGCGGTATAGGTCATACGCCACCTCGGTGGCGCGAGGGCAGTTGCCACACTTGTGCCCGGTCATCTCTTCGATCAGCACCATTTTTTCGATGGCCTCCCCCTCGGGAAAGGCGGGCTGAGCCTCGCTGTCGATCAGACAACGCTCATCGGCTGGCAACTGAGCCAGGTATTCTTCTTCGAAATAAGGGGCCTCGATTTCTTCGCAGCCCCAAAGTAGAATGAATATCGGAAGCAAAAACAAGATGCGACGCATGGGGTGATTTGGTTTTGGACAGGGAGCAGGGAGCAGGATGGGGTGATCGATTTTGAATTCCAAATTTTATTTAGCCTAAAACGTGCTGTTGATGGCGAGGCCGAAGCCGTTGGAGGCTGGTACTTCTCGGCAAATGCCTCCTACACAAAGTAGGCCGCGACGCTGACGGCTGTAGCTAAGGGCTACCCGGTGGGCTCCGAAGGCATATGAGACCGACGCGTTATAGTAATGAACTCGCCGAGTGGGGTCAGGGTTGCCATAATTATATTCGTCAAAGACGGTGATGAACCAATGAGGCGAGATCGAGAGCTCGGCGAGCAGCATGGCCCAGGAGCCGAGGTCCTTTTGGCCGGGCAAATACATGATCTGCGCCTCGGTACGCAGGGCTACCCGCCGCTTGAGGCGATATTGCACCTCTAGCACCCCTACGTGAGCCTGCACCGAGTCCTGCCCGGCATTGCGCGAGCCAAATTCGATGATGTTTTTGTTGTAGGTGAGGTTGATGTAGGTGAGGGTGGTGCGCAGTTTTCGATTCCACTTCTTGTTGATCTCGACGTTGAGGTCTTGAAAATACAGATAGTCCTGATCGCCGAGAAAATTGTTTTCGTAGCGAAAGCCCTGCTCGACCAGGCTGGTGTCGGGGCTGTTGATGCGGGAGTAATTCAGGCGAATTTGAGTGCCGTATTTTCCGCCGAGGAGAGTCTTTTTGGGAATGCTGTACAGGATAGAGGCTTGGAAGCCTAGCTCCCCAAAAAACTGAGTGGCATAAGGATAGAGGGTGGGCAGGCGATAGGTATGCAGCCGGGTGGCAGGCGGCAAAAAGCTCACGGTCAACTCCTGGAGGGTGACATCGCGCTGCGAGCGAAAGTCGAAGTTGTCGATGCGGTGAGCGCTGAGATTGATACCCAGCCCTTTGCGTACGTAGCTAGCGTCGAGGTAGAGGGCTGAACCCGGATTGTAGACAAAGTTGTTGAGTGAAAAGGGATCATTGATCCGGTAGGCGTACTCGGCCTTGAGGTCAAAGCCGCCTCGCCCGAGGCTGGCGCGCCCTGAGAAGGCCGATACATTCTCGGGCAATTGCAGCCGGGTGTCGTTGTCTTCCTGAAAGCGATTCATGACGCTGGCGCCAAAGCGCAGGCGCGTTGGGCTGTTTTGCCAAGCTGATACGGCTTGATTGAGGTCCAGTTCGGCATCGGCCCCACGTAGCAGCCCCTCGCCCCGCTCAAAAAACTCGCGCTGCTTGCCGATGATGCCCTTGAGGGTCAGGCCCGGTATGAGATTGAGCCGCACCCTGACCCCGTCGACCGAATTGTCGATGCCCAAGGCCCACTCCTGATAGGCCCGCAAAACGATGCCATTGCCAAACTGATCATAAAAGTTGCCGACCGTGATGCCGATTTTTTCGGTCTCGTAATTCGCATAGCGGTTGGCGATACCTTGCCCTTGATAGCGGGGGTCAAAGCCTAGCAATGGATTGAGGTAGGCCTCGTACCGAACCCCCGCACTGAAATCGCCCTGGCGATAGGTGAGCTGCAAAAAGCTGTTGGAGAGGACTTTTTCGTCCACAGCCTCAGCCCCAATCAGGGTATCAGGAAAGAGGTACTGCACATCAGACTGAAAACTCCCACTGACGATGCCCGGTATCGTAGCTCCGGACTGGGCCTGAAGGGTGGCATGAAGTAGGATGAGGGCCCAACCAAGGCAACTTCTGATGGTCAGCGGCGTGGCCGTATCAAGAAAATACAGCCTGGGAAGTAACTTCATATGAGAGAACATGAGG
>CAYVAP010000007.1:0-26876 GCA_964449365.1 uncultured Bacteroidia bacterium | reverse complement strand
ATTTAAAGCGGTGATGGCCAGAATTTTATGCGAATTTCGAATGGTTAATTACTTCCTTCCGAAGGCACGAGTGCTCTGTCAAGTTGAAAATGATGGGTAAGCGGTCGCAGATGGTTGAGCAGATCCCATTCAAGTCTGGGGTCGTCGAGCCTAGGGCCCCTTCCCCAGGCTCGACGGAGACTTGAAGAAAAATCCGAGTTTGGCGGGCCAAACCGCGAGACTGTGGATGGAGGTCCCTGCCGACGAGCTTTCAACGCCGAGAGGCGGAAAAAGATGCAGTGATCACCCATCATTCGTGAGTTGACAGCGCATCAGCTGCCAATGAGCCTCGTTTTTCACCCAAAATTTCGAATCCCGAATTTCTAATTTTGACTTTTTCCTATGAAACGTTCCGCTCTCCTTTTCCTCCTGGTGTTTCTGCTGCGCGGCCTGCTGTGGGCTGGCGAAGGCATGTGGCTGCCCCTACTGCTCTCGGAGCAAGCAGGCGACATGCAGCGCATGGGCATGAAGATGACCGCCGAAGACATCTACAGCGTCAATCAGTCTAGCCTCAAGGATGCCGTGGTGCTCTTCGGTTCGGGCTGTACCGGCGCGGTGATCTCTGAGCAAGGCTTGCTGCTCACCAATCACCATTGCGGTTACTCGCTTATTCGTCAGCATTCCACTCCTGCCCACAACCGCCTGCGCGATGGCTATTGGGCCAGCAATCAGGAGGAAGAGCTTACCAATCCTGGCCTGAAGGTAACCTTTCTGGTGCGCATGGCCGACGTCACGGAGGAGGTCTTGGCCGATCTAGAGGGACGGAGCGAAGCTGAACAACAGCAAGCCATCGAGCGACGCATCGAGGGCATCGAAGCCCGGGCGGTAGCGGGCACTCACTACCAAGCCGAGGTCAAGCCTTTTTATTACGGCAACGAATACTATCTGCTGGTCAAGGAAGTCTATCCCGACGTGCGCTTGGTGGGCGCTCCGCCAGAGGCCATCGGTCGCTTTGGTGGCGACACCGACAACTGGCTCTGGCCCCGCCACAATGCGGATTTCTCGCTGTTTCGCATCTACAGCGGCCCCGACGGCAAACCCGCTGAGTACTCGCCCGACAACATCCCCCTGCAGCCGCGCCACCACCTGCCCATCTCGCTTCGGGGCGCGCAACCCGGCGATTTTACCCTGGTGTTTGGCTTTCCTTATCGCACCCAGGAGTACCTGCCTCCCTCGGCGGTGGAGCAGTTGATGGCGCTGGAAGATCCCCTGCGCATCGGGCTGCGCGATCTACGCCTGCGCGTGTACGGGCGCGAGATGCGCGCCAACGATACCATTCGCCTGATGTACGCCAGCAAAGAAAGTGGCATCAGCAATGGCTACAAAAAATGGCAGGGCCGCCTACGCGGCCTCAAGCGCAACGCTACCCTGGCCAGCAAGCAGGCAGAACAGAAGCGCTTCCTGGCGGCTATCGCCGAAAATGAGGCTTGGCAGGCGGCCTACGGGGGCTTATTCGCAGCCTTCGATAGTCTCTACACCCAGCGCGAGCCCCTGCTGCGGCAGGTAATTTTCTTCAACGAAGGGGGCTTTGGCATCGAGGCTATTCGCTTTTGTTACAATGTGCTGCGCAAGACAGGCGACTGGCAGGCCGCCAACGAAGTCCAGCGCGAGGAGATCGTGGCCGACCTGCGCAAGCTGGGCCAAGGGCACTTCCGCGAGTACGTAGCGGCCATGGACCAAGAGATCATGGGCCTGATCCTGCAAGCCTACCTCGAGCAATTGCCAGCAGGAGAGCAGCCCGAGTTGGTAAAAAGCATCGCCCGAAGGTACGAGGGAGATTTTGCGGCCTACGCCGCAGAGACCTTTGCCCAGTCGGCCCTCACCGACTCGAATCGCTATCAGGCCATGCTATCAGATTTTGCGATTAGCCGACTGATGCAAGATCCGATTCACCAACTCTTTTTGGGCTTTTACCAGTCCTACGCGGGGGTGGCGCGGCAGCTAGAGACGGTCGAAAACCGCCTCGACTTGCTGATGGAGACCTACGTGCAGGCCCAGCGCGAGGTCTTCGCGGATAAGGTCTTTTACCCCGATGCCAACCAGAGCCTGCGGGTCAGCTACGGACGGGTGCAGGGCATGGAGCCGCGCGATGCAGTAGCGTATGTGCCCTACACCACGCTCGACGGCAAGGTGGCCAAGTATGTGCCCGGCGACTACGAATTTGACCTGCCAGAGAGGCTACTCACGCTACACGAGGCGGGCGACTATGGCCGCTATGGCCAGGAAGGAGAGCTGCGGGTGGCCTTCATCGCTAGCAACCACACCTCGGGCGGCAACTCGGGTAGCCCCGTGATCGACGCCGAAGGGCGGCTGATCGGCCTCAACTTCGACCGCAATTGGGAAGGCACCATGAGCGACATCGACTACGATATCGCTCAGTGCCGCAACATCAGCGTGGATGTGCGCTACATCCTCTTTTTGATCGATCGCTACGCCGAGGCGGATCACCTGATTGAAGAGATGACCGTGGTGGAGTAGCAAGGAGAGGGATGTGCTCTGCCGCGCTATGAGGGGTGATATATGCAACAAGCCGCCCGAGTGTCGGACGGCTTGTTGGGTGAGATTGATAAACGATCCCTGTGTTTTCTGAGGAAGGAAGACTTTCCTCACTCACACTCCGAATGCCCGCAGCTCTTGCAGTTGAGGCAGCCCTCTTGGAAGACCAGGCCGTTGTCGCCGCACGCGGGGCAGATGGTGTCTACCGGGGTGGTGCCGTCTGGGATATACTTCTTCAGGGCGCGGACCACGCCGTTTTTCCAGGTATTGAGCGAAGCGGCGTCGAGGTGCAGGTTGCCGACCATGTGTACCACGTGTTGCAGGGGCATGCCGTGGCGCAACACGCCCGAGATCAGCTTGGCGTAGTTCCAGTATTCCTGATCGAAGGTGCGGCTAAGTCCCTCGATGGTGATGCGGTAGCCATCGCCATCGACGTATTGGAAATCATAGCGAGTTTTGCCTTGCTCATCGCGCTGCTTGATGACCCACCCCTTGTCGACGAATTTCAACACGGAAAAGGACTCGCGCGCCGGACCCGTAAAGATTTCGTAAGGACGATCGTTGAGCAGGCCCACCACGGCCACCCATTGATCGGTGTCATTGGTAAAGCGCACCACGTCGGCCTCGAGCTTTTCGGGGCGCTTGGGGGCATGGGTTTCGGCAAATTCGTCTTCCTGCTTCTTTTTCTTGTCGTCGCTGCTGATGAGTACCCCACTGCGCGAGCCATCGCGGTAGATGGTCATGCCTTTACAGCCACTTTCCCAGCCAGTCTCATAGATACGGGCGACCATTTCTTCGCTGATGTCGTTGGGGACATTGACAGTCACGGAGATGGAGTGATCGACCCACCGCTGAATGGCCCCCTGCATGCGTACCTTGGCCACCCAGTCTACGTCGTTGGAGGTCGCCTGGTAGTAGGGCGTCTGGCAGATGAGCTCATGCAGCGTCGCTTGATCGTACTTCGCGACTTCTTTTGGGTCGTGCCCATAGGCCTTCAGCCAGGTGATGAATTTGTGGTGGAAGACGTTGTACTCCTCCCAGCTATCGCCCACCTCGTCGACGAAGTCTACCTTCACGTTGCGGTCGTTGGCGTTGACCTTGCGGCGGCGCTTGTAGCTGACCATGAAGGCTGGCTCGATCCCCGAGGTGGTCTGGGTCATGAGCGAGGTGGTGCCGGTGGGGGCGATGGTCAGCAGGGCAATGTTGCGGCGACCGTGCTGGATCATCTCGGCATACAGTGCGGGGTCGGCCTCTTTGAGGCGCTGGATGAAGGGGTTGTTTTCTTCGCGCTGTGCGTCGTAGATGGGGAAAGCCCCCCGATCTTTGGCCATCTGTACCGACTCATGGTAGGCAGTGAGAGCCAGGGTCTTGTGTACCTCGACCGAAAATTCGATGGCCTCTTGGGTACCATATACATAGCCTAGGGCCGCCAGCATGTCGCCCTCGCCGGTGATGCCTACGCCGGTACGGCGACCTTTTTGGCACTTGCCTTGGATCTTTTCCCACAGCACGCGCTCGGTGCGCTTGACTTCTTCATCTTCGGGATCAGCCTCGATCTTGGCCAGGATTTGCTCGATTTTTTCCAGCTCCAAGTCGACGATGTCGTCCATGATACGCTGCGCCATGGCCGCATACTGGCGGAAGGCGTCGTAGTCAAATTCGGCCTCGGGCGTGAAGGGATGGCGCACGAAGCTATAGAGGTTGATGGCGATCAGGCGGCAGCTATCATAGGGGCAAAGGGGAATCTCGCCGCAAGGATTGGTCGATACGGTGCGGAAGCCCAGGTCGGCATAGCAGTCGGGGATGGCTTCGCGCTGCACGGTATCCCAAAAGAGGACGCCCGGCTCGGCTGAGGACCAAGCGTTGTGGATGATCTTTTTCCACAGCGCGGCGGCGTCGGTTTCTTTGGTGTAGAAGGGTTGGTTGCTCTCGATGGGATATTGCTGAAGGAAAGGCTTGCCCTCAGTTGCCGCCTGCATAAAGTCGTCGGTAACTTTGACCGAGACGTTGGCACCAGTGACTTTGGTGCCGTCGAGCTTGGCATCGATGAAGTGCTCGGCGTCGGGGTGCTTGACCGAGATGGTGAGCATCAAGGCACCACGTCGGCCATCTTGAGCCACCTCGCGGGTAGAGTTGGAATAGCGCTCCATGAAGGGCACTACGCCAGTGGAGGTGAGGGCGGAGTTCATTACGGGGCTACCCTTGGGGCGGATATGAGACAGATCGTGCCCTACACCACCGCGGCGCTTCATCAGTTGTACCTGTTCCTCATCCATTTTGATCACGCCACCGTAGGAATCGGCGAGCTTGTCGTGGCCGATCACGAAGCAGTTGGAAAGGGATACCACCTGATAGGGATTGCCAATGCCAGCCATAGGCCCCCCTTGAGGAATGATGTGTTGGAAGTTTTTGAGGGCCGTGTAGATCTCCTCTTCACTCAGCGGGTTGGGATACTTCTGCTCGATGCGGGCTAGCTCACGCGCGATGCGGTGATGCATGTCATCGGGGGTGCGATCATAGATGTTGCCGTATGAGTCTTTGAGAGCATATTTGTTGAGCCAAACGTTGGCTGCCAACTCGTCGCCGTCAAAGTAATCGATGGCTGAAGCCAGTACTTCCTCGTAGGTGTAGCTGGGCTTTTTGCCGTTGCTTTGCGCAGTTTGAGAGATCGGTGAGGTGATCATCAGTTTGGATTAGAATTTCGTGCGAATGAGGGGTATTTGATCAAATCAACAGCAGACAGACATCCCTCGAGGAAAGCAGGATCAGATCTCGATGACCTTTTCGTGCTGCTTTCCTAGAGCGAGCAGTCAAAGCACTGGAGGTTGTCAGGTCGTAGTGTGTTAAGACAACATAAAGATAACGGTGGAAAGTCGGTTCTGTGCGTAGAAGTTATGCACACTGTGTGGATTATGGTTTGTAAGCGGCACGATTTTTGGTAGCGCGGCCCCTCGCCTATATGCAAGGGGCCACAAGGAAAATAAAGGCAGAGCGCCTATGCCCCTCATCTTGGTCCTCACCTATATGAGCAATCATCGGTATGCGAAATACGGTATGCGGTCGCCAGGTGCATGATCGCCGGCGTGCTCGCGGTGGAGGGGCAGGTCTGCGAATGGAAGAGGCTTTTCTCACCCAGAAAACAAACCACCTGGCATTCGCTACACGGGTACCAACCGCCAGAACCAGCCGTCGCCGCCGTCAGGTATATCCGATTGGTTGAACCTTTTGGGCCTGGGGTTTCAACAATAGGTCTGATTGCGAGGGATTTACCATGAAAATTTACGAAAATTTGCCTTTGAGGTAAGACCACTGATCAAAGTCATTATGCCCTTTGATAGCAATCATACGCTTACCGGCAAGCGTCGGCTAGTTTTGATTCCTGTAAACAATCAGTTCTCATGAGTGCCATCTTTATTCTAATCGCATTGAGCCTGGTAGTGGCCCTGATTTTTCTGGGTGCTTTCTTCTGGGCAGTACGAAACGGACAGTACGAAGACGAGTACACGCCTTCGGTCCGGATGCTGTTTGACGAACCAACCTCATCAAACGACCCTAAAACCCACAATCAGCAATAGTTATGTCCACGAATCCAACTATCCAGACGGGCGTGGGGGGTAAGGTGCAAACGCTAGAGCGCTTTGCCTACGACAACACCCTCGTCCGGAATTTTGCCATCGCCGCCGTTTTTTGGGGGCTAGCCGGTATGACGGTGGGACTCATCGCCGCCTTCGAGTTGTTTCTACCTGATTTTGCCCTCTGGGATGGGGTCAGCTTTCTGTCATTTGGTCGCATTCGTCCCTTGCACACCAATGCTGCCATCTTTGCCTTTGTGGGCAATGGCATTTTTATGGGCGTATACTACTCCCTACCCCGCCTGCTCAAGACCCCGATGTACAGCCAAGCGCTAGGAAAGATTCACTTCTGGGGCTGGCAAGCCATTATTCTCGCGGCCCTGATCACCCTGCCCATGGGGATCACCTCTTCGAAGGAGTATGCCGAGCTGGAGTGGCCCATTGACATCGCTATCACCCTGATCTGGGTGGTCTTTGGGATCAACATGATCATGACCATCCTCAACCGCCGCGAGCGCCACCTCTACGTGGCCATCTGGTTTTACCTGGCCACCTGGGTGACGGTGGCGGTGCTGCACATCGTCAACAATCTGGAGCTGCCCGTTACCCTCTTCAAGAGCTATTCGCTCTTTGCCGGGGTACAAGATGCGCTGGTGCAGTGGTGGTATGGCCACAACGCGGTGGCTTTCTTTTTGACCACGCCGTACTTGGGGCTGATGTACTACTTTATCCCTAAGGCCTCCAATCGGCCGGTGTATTCCTATCGCCTTTCGATCATCCACTTTTGGGCTCTGATCTTCATCTACATCTGGGCGGGGCCGCATCACCTGCTTTACACTGCGCTGCCCGACTGGGCACAATCACTGGGGACGGTCTTCTCGATCATGCTAATCGCACCCTCGTGGGGCGGAATGCTCAACGGCCTGCTCACCCTGCGGGGGGCTTGGGACCGGGTGCGTAGCGATCCGACCCTGAAGTTCATGGTGGTTGCCGTTACCGCTTACGGGATGTCCACCTTCGAAGGGCCCATGCTGGCCATCAAGGGCTTCAACGCCATTAGCCACTACACCGACTGGACCATCGGCCACGTGCACGTCGGCACCCTGGGCTGGAACGGCTTCCTGACCTTCGGGATCCTCTACTGGCTCTTCCCTCGCTTATGGAAAACCAACCTCAAGTCAATCAAGCTGGCCAACGCCCACTTCTGGATCGGTACTCTAGGCATCATCTTTTACGTGCTGCCTCTGTATTGGGCAGGCTGGACGCAGTCGCTGATGTGGAAAGAATTTACGCCTGATGGCTTCTTGGCTTACCCCAACTTCCTGGAGACGGTGCTGCAAATCGTGCCGATGTACATCCTGCGGGCCTTGGGTGGTGTCCTCTACTTGATCGGTGTGATCATCATGATCTACAACCTCTGGGCCACGGCAGCACAGGGCAAATTCCAACGAAAAGAAGAGGCAGAGGCACCAGCCATGCCTAAGAAATACGTAGCTCACAGCAATGAGCACTGGCACCGCAAGATCGAGCGTAGGCCGATTCCGCTGCTGGTCTGGGCTACCATCGCTATCCTCATCGGCGGCATCGTCGAGATGGTACCTACTTTTATGGTCAAGAGCAATGTACCCACCATCGCCTCGGTACAGCCTTACACGCCCCTTGAGCTCGAAGGTCGCGACATCTACCTGCGCGAAGGCTGCTACACCTGCCACTCGCAGATGATCCGCCCCTTCCGCTCCGAGACCGAGCGCTACGGCGAGTATTCAAAGCCTGGGGAGTTCGTGTACGATCACCCCTTCCAGTGGGGCTCCAAGCGTACCGGTCCGGACCTGGCCCGCGAGGGGACCAACAAGCTGCGCAAGTCGGACTCCTGGCACTTCAACCACCTGATGGACCCACGCCAGACCTCACCCGGCTCGCTCATGCCTTCCTACTCCTGGCTGGTCTATGACGATATGGACCTTAGCTCTATGCCCGCCAAGATCCGCGCCATGCAGACCCTGGGCGTGCCTTACGAGGAAGGATACGACGAGCAAGCTGTGGCTGATGCGCAAGCGCAAGCGCAGAAGATCGCCAACAACATCGCCGATGAACTCCAAAATGAGGAAATCCGGCAGATAGCCGACCGCGAGGTCATGGCGGTGATCGCTTACTTGCAACGCTTGGGTACTGACATTCAGACGGACACCAAGTAGCGGAGTACGGAATGCGGGGTAAGGTAAAGGGGATAAGGGATCTAAGGGCCATACAGGCCATAAAGCATAAGGGTCCTTCCTCCCCTATCCCCCCACACTCCCCTTACTGACCATTGACCATTGACCACTGACCATTGACCACTGACCACTGACTATCATGCATAAAGACGTCATCCGAGATACCGCCCTAATGGCCGATCTCGAACTCATCCCGGTTATCACCTTCGTCGTATTCTTTGCCTTCTTCATCGGCCTGATCTATTATGTGATCAAGCAGGATAAGCAAAGCATGCATCAGATGGCCGCCATGCCGCTGGCCGACGATCATGAGCAACCAACTTTCCCACGAGTATCATCCACCGGAAAAGCGAAGTAACCCCATGTGTAAGAAACTATATATCCGCTCGCTGGTCTTCAGCCTGCTGATGGGGAGTGGCAGTATTGCTCTCGCCCAGGCCGAAGCCACTGGCATCACCGAGTCAGACATCCTCAATGCCATCATCTTCACGATGATCGTGATGTCCATCGTAGCTCTGCTGCTGACCTTTACCATCATGTCGCTGGTGCGTGTGCGCACGGTACAGATGGCCCAAGAGGACGCAACCGAGGCGGTAGCTGAAGGCCAAGCCGCTGAAGCAGCGGCTACCAAAGGTACCCCCTGGAGTTGGGCTTGGCTCCAGCAAAAGCTCACCGACGCCGTCCCCGTGGCCAAAGAGGTCGACATTGACCTAGGCCACGACTACGATGGCATCCGCGAGCTCGACAACAACCTGCCCCCCTGGTGGAAGTATGGCTTTTACTTTACCATCGTTTGGGCGGTGGTCTACCTGGCGGTGTTTCACGTCTTTGGCGACTGGAGCTCTGACCAGGAGTACAAAGAAGAGATGGCTGTGGCCGAAGTCGAAGCGGCCCAATACCTCAAAACCGCCGGTAATCAGGTGGACGAGAGCAACGTAACTCTGCTCACCGACGAAGTGGCCCTAGCTGAGGGCAAGACCATTTACGAAGCCAACTGTGCCCCCTGCCACGGCCTACAGGGCGAAGGCGGTATCGGCCCCACCTTTGCCGACAACTATTGGCTGCACGGTGGCGACATTGCCTCCGTTTTCAAAATCGTCAAGTATGGCGTGGCGGAGAAAGGTATGATCGCCTGGCAGGACCAAATGCGCCCGCAGCAAATCCAGCAGGTGTCGAGCTACCTCAAGACTTTTGTGGGCACCAACCCGCCTAATCAGAAGGAGCCGCAAGGTGACCTGTATGAGGATGGAGATGAGGAGGAGGATAAGGATGAGGACGGAGTCGATGCTTCCGCTTCGGTGGAGACTGATCCGCAGGCCATTTCCATGAATTAAGGAGGGATAGTGAGATGGTGAGGTTTTGGGGTTTTGAGGTTTTGAGGTTTTGAGATGGTGGATGGTGAGATAGTGAGACCTTGGGGACGTACAGTCTCCTACGCCCAATCTCTCAACCTCTCGATCTCTCGACCTCTTAATCTCTCCATCTCCTATTCTCAAGCGAAGAAGGCCAACTTATTTTTTGAGCGTTACTAAAGATCTGATACGAATTTTGCTAGCCATTCCGCGAGCTTGTCTTGTGCCTTGGCGTAAGAGGCTGCCCATTCGCAGACCATGTGCTCCTGCGACAGGTAGCGCCGCACACTGCTGGCCAGGTCGGCTTCGTCTTCTACCAACAGGACTTTTACAGCTGTAAAGATGCGGGAAGATTTTGAAGGGAGCAGGGAAAAGTGTTAGCATGCAAGCTTCTTGCTGTTTTTGGCTTCAGCCAACTATTCCTTTGCCCGGAGATTCTTGTACCTTTGAACTACTCAGCCACGTGGCTGTGGGTGGCAATGTTGCCTCACGTCAAACCCGAGAATCCCCCACGCATGCGTCGTTTGCTCATCACCGGCGGAGCCGGTTTCATTGGCTCGCATCTGGTTCGTCATCTGGTCGAAACCTACCCTGACTACCACCTAGTCAACCTCGACAAGCTCACCTACGCGGGCAACCTCGAAAACCTGGCTGACCTTGAAGGCAAGCCCAATTACACCTTCGTCAAGGGCGATATCTGCGACGCGGCCCATATGGCGGAGGTGTTTGCGGCGCATCAGATCGACGGGGTCATTCACCTGGCTGCTGAGAGCCACGTGGACCGTAGCATCCTCAACCCCATCGAGTTTGTGCAGACCAACGTGGTGGGCACCGTGGTGCTGCTCAACGCGGCCAAGTACGCCTGGGCGGACCAAGATCCCGCGTCGGTACGCTTTTATCACGTCTCGACCGATGAGGTCTACGGCTCGCTCAACGACGGCGAATATTTCTATGAAACCACTCCCTACGACCCACAAAGCCCCTACTCGGCCTCCAAAGCCGCTTCGGATCACTTCGTGCGCGCTTACGGCAACACCTTCGAGCTACCTTTCATCGTAAGCAATTGCTCCAATAACTACGGGCCCTACCAATTTCCCGAAAAGCTCATTCCCCTCTTCATCGCCAACGTGGTGCAGGGCAAAAACCTGCCCGTCTACGGCGAGGGGGTCAACGTGCGCGACTGGCTCTGGGTCCAGGACCACGCCCGCGCCATCGACGTGATTTTTCACCGGGGAAAAAACGGCGAGACCTACAACATCGGCGGTCGCAACGAGTGGAAAAATATCGACCTCATTCGCCTGCTGATTGCGCAGGTAGACAAAAAGCTGGGGCGGAAAAAAGGCCATTCGGATCACCTGATCACCTACGTCAAGGATCGCCCCGGCCACGACATGCGCTATGCCATCGACCCCAGCAAGCTGGAAAAAGAGCTGGGCTGGACTCCCAGCCTGACCTTCGAAGAGGGCCTGAGCCAGACCATCGACTGGTACCTGGCCCATCCCGACTGGATCGAGCGGATGCAGTCGGGTGCGTATCGGGCGTACTATACGCAGCAATACGACGAGCGACTGGGCTGAGGTCGGGGGGCGACGTTTTCAGTTCGACGTTCGAAGGGGACAGTAGACATAGCCGCTCCATGCGGCCACTGAATGAGCCAAAGGAGCTGGTGAGACATGGTATGCCGAAGCTGTGCCCCCTATGCCCGCTAATGCCCTCACTGATCCGCGATGCGCTGGAAGAGAGCTTCCCACTTTACGCCTCCATACTTCTTGCCGAGGCGCACGATGACCAGCCCAGCGGCGGGATGTATGGAGATGTATTGCCCTAGGTGCCCTTCGGCGGCGTAGGCGTCTTCGCCTTCTTGCCACCACTGATGGGCGTAGCCGTAGCGTTTACATCCATCGCAAGTACCTGCGGTTTGGGCCACCCAGGCGCGAGGCAAGACTGGCTGCCCCTGCCATTGGCCCCCTTGCAAGTACAGTACGCCGAGGCGAGCAAAGTCGCGCGCCGTGGCATTGAGGCCCGCAAAGGCTTTGATCTGCTGATGGCGGCGGCTGTCCATGCTCCAGGTGGCCGACTGGGTGCAGCCCAGGGGCTGCCAGAGGCGCTCGCTCAGCAGCACATTGAGGGGCTTGCCGGTGGCCTGCTCCAGGATTTCGCCTAAGAGCTGGGTGTCCAGGCTAATGTAGCGAAAGCGCTGTCCAGGAGGACGACGGGGGTCGGCCTTGACCTTGCGAAGCAGCCGGTTGACGTTGCCGCCGTAGTAGTAGCGCCCCACGTCGGAGGCAAAGGGGTTGTAGTAGCTTTCTTTGAACGCCAACCCCGACTGCATGTACAGCAGGTGCTCGACGGTGATACCTGCCAGCTCAGCAGAATCGCTCTCGGGAAAGTAGGGAGCGATAGGCGTATCCAGGCTGGGAATTTCGCTCCGCTGCAGGGAGATACCGACCAGGGCGCCCACGTAGGATTTGGCCATGGAGAAGGACGCCACCACCGAGAGGGAGTCATAGCCGTGGTGATAGGATTCGTAGAGGACCGAGTCGCCCCGCAACACCAGAAACGCCACCGTACGGCTGGCTTCCATCGCTTCGCTCCAGGGCAGAGGTTTGCCCTTCACCTCGATGGTTTCAGGCAGAGACAGGCTTGAGGCAGTGGCAAGTGGCAAGGGCTGCGTGGAGGCGTTCACCGCCACCGGAGCGCCCGGGAACTTGCGGTAGTCGCGGATATCAGAGAATTGGTACAGCGCAAAACGGGTGGGATAGCAAGCGCCGAGCCACAGGCAGAGTAGCAGCACAGCAAAGCGAAGAGAAAAGCGGAGAGGCATAGACAGACAGTTGAGGTTGCTGTTCAAGATAGGCAATCCTCAGCTTGCGCTGCGGTTTGGCTGGAACTGAGCAACTTTTACCTGCCGGAGCTAGCGCTTCGCATTCGAAATTCGTAATCAGGAATCAGGAATTTCGAATGCGAAGCCCTAGGGTACCTCCCTCTCTTACTGTCTTCGCGGTGGCCTGGGTGTGATCGTTTCTCCGATGATCAGGTTGGCCAGCGTGAGGATGAGGCTAAAGAGGATGGCCCAGCCCAGGCCATCGACGGTGAAGCCCGGCGCGAGGGCAGAGGCAATCAAGACGCTGAGACCATTGACTACCAGCAAAAACAGTCCCAGCGTGAGCAGGGTGATGGGCAGGGTGAGGATGGTCAGCAGCGGCCTGACCAGGGCGTTGACTAGGCTAAGAATCAGCGCCGCGAGTACGGCATAGCCGTAACTCTCGACGTACACTCCGCCCAACAGTTGTGCGCCTAGGTAGACGATGAGGCCGTTGACCAGCAAAGAAATCAAAAAAGCCATAAGCAATGATTAAAGGTAAGGGCAGCCTATACAGTAGCGGCCTCGCTTCAAATTACGACTTTTGCTCGGAAACGCTTCGAATGGGAAGAAAATCTTAACCTCGCGCTAATCTTTCCCCAACAGATCCCGCAGATCGTGCCGTGCCCCTGCTCAGTATCGAGGGGATGGTCGTCGTAATTTACAGGGCAAAAGCCGCTCCTGCGAGTAATATTGATTACTTTGGATGATAGCTGACGCGTGGGCAGATGGCAAATTCGTCCCTTTGTAAAATGCACGGGTGCAAAATGGACGGGTACCATCTGACCTCTCGCGATTGATTGATAGTGGGATCAGGGTATGCCTTGGCCCTCCTTAACCTTTATTCCCTTGGCTCATTCTCCGACTTCTCCCTCCCCCTCTTTCGAACTCCTCACCTCGCGTCATTTCCCAAGCTGGCTGGCGGAGCAGCAGGTGAGTTTGGCCTTCACCACCTATCAGGTGGGCAAGGTCTTCATGGTGGGTCTCGCCCCCGAGGGCAAGCTGCATCTCACCGAGCGGACCTTTCCGCGCTGTATGGGGCTGGGCGGCACCCCCCAAACCCTGTGGATGAGCTCCCGCTATCAGGTGTGGCGCTTCGAAAATTCTCTGCTGTCGGGGCAGAGCTACCGTGGCTATGACCGCATCTACCTGCCGCAGATGGCCTACACCACTGGCGACCTAGACATCCACGACATCGTTTTGGGGGCCGAGGGAAAGCCTGTTTTCGTCAACACGCTCTTTAGCTGCGTGGCCACGGTGAGCGAGACCCACAGCTTCAAGCCTCTCTGGCAGCCGCCCTTTATCTCGCAGCTCGCGCCCGAAGATCGCTGCCACCTCAACGGCATCGCCGCCATCGAGGGGCAACCGGACTACGTATCGGCGGTCAGCCGTGGCGATGTCTTCGACGGTTGGCGCGATCGCCGCAAAGACGGCGGCTTGGTGATGGATGTGCGCAGCAACGAGGTGGTCTGCGCAGGGCTGTCTATGCCGCATTCGCCGCGCTGGTACCGCGATCGGCTGTGGCTGCTGGAGGCGGGCACGGGCTATTTTGGCTACGTCGAGCTGGCCTCGGGGCGCTTCGAGCGGGTAGCCTTTAGCCCGGGCTTTGTGCGCGGGTTGACTTTCGTGGGAAACTATGCCCTGGTGGGCCTCTCGGCCCTGCGCGACAATCGTACCTTCCGTGGCCTGGCCCTGGATGATCACCTGCAGCAACATGACGTCGACGCTCGCTGTGGTATCCAGGTCATCAACCTGGAGAGCGGGGCCGCTGAGCATTGGATTCGCCTCGAAGGCGTCGTCCGGGAGCTGTACGATGTGGTGGCCCTGCCGCAAGTCCGGCGCCCTCTGCTGATCGGAGTGAAGAAGGACGACATCCACAAGATGATTTCGATCGAGGGCTGATGCAACGCCGAACTTTAACCTGGAAACTTCGAATTCCTCCCCCTATTCCTTTCGACGAGCTCAATTCAACTTTGGATCGACCGGGTAGTTGGAGATAATCTTGTACTTGCCGCCGAGGCTTTGCAAAGCTTGCCGCCAAAGGTCGTCGCGGTCTGCCTCGAAGATCATCTCGGGCTGTTCGGGGGTTACGATCCAGGACTTGCGCAGCAGCTCGCCGTCGAGTTGGCCGGGCGACCAGCCCGAATAGCCCACAAAAAACAGGATATCGTCGGACTCGACCGTTCCGCGTTCGATAGACGTTTGTAGCGCTTCGAAACTGCCACTCCAGTACACCCCTTCGCACACGTGGCGAGCGCCGGGCAGATCTGCCAAGCGGTGAAGGTAATGCAGGGTGCTTTGCTCTACTGGCCCTCCCAGGTACATGGGCGCATCGAGAGGCTTGAGGTCGGGTACCACATCCCCCAGGCGCACTTGTAAGCGCCGATTGAGCACAAACCCTAGGCTGCCCTCTTTGCTGTGCTCGACCAGCAGCACCACGGTGCGCTGAAAATTTTGGTCTTCCATGAAGGGCTCAGAAATCAAGAAGCGACCGATAGCGGGTAGGTATGGGCTGGTGATCATAACGATGGCAGATAAACGATGCTTGGTAAAAATTTGGCTAAAAGATACAATCTTCATCTCTCTTCCCCAATTTTTCCCCGCTCATGTTGCGACCCATTGGCATATCCTTCGCACAGATGCTATATTCGTCAGATCACCATTAATCATCTCTCCCAAGAACTTAAACTGCCTTTTGCATGAAATCCGTAGCCATCGGCGTTGACATTGGCGGTACCAATACCAAATACGGTATCGCCGACGAACACGGTCAGATCCTGGCCAGTTCCTCGCTTCCTACCTGTAAAGAAGATAACTTTTCTGCCTATATCCGGCACCTGCACGAGGCCCTCGACGCTTTGTGCGAGGTGGTCGAGGGGCCGATCGACCTCAAAGGCATCGGTATCGGGGCTCCCAACGCCAACTATTACCAGGGCACCATCGAGGATGCCCCGAATCTGGTTTGGGATGGGATTTTACCCATTGCGGAGGAGTTCCGCAAGTTTTATGAGGTCCCCATCACCGTTACCAACGACGCCAATGCGGCTGCCATCGGCGAAATGATCTACGGCGGAGCCAAAGGGATGAAAAATTTCATCATGATCACCCTGGGTACGGGCGTCGGCAGCGGGTTTGTGGTCAATGGCGATCTGGTCTATGGCCACGATGGGTTTGCCGGCGAGTTTGGGCACGTTACGACCCGTTGGGGAGGGCGACCTTGCACCTGTGGCCGATACGGCTGCGTCGAAGCCTATGCGTCCGCGCGAGGAATTATCCTCACGGTGATGGAAGAACTAGCAGGTAGCTTGGCCGAATCGAAGCTGCGGCATTTGGCTCGCCACGAGATCACGCCTAAGGCGGTATTCGAAGCGGCTAAAGCCGGAGACGAAATCGCCACCCGTACCTTCGAGCGGACCGGGCGCTATCTAGGTAGAACCCTCTCTAACATCATCAACGTGTTCAGCCCCGAGGCGGTCTTTCTCTTTGGTGGCGTGGCCCGGGCGGGCAAGTACATCGTCGAGCCTACCGAGCGCTATATGAACGATCACGTGATGCACATTTTCCGCAACAAGGTCAAAGTCATTCCCTCCCGCCTGCCCGAAAGCGACGCCGCCATCCTGGGGGCCTCTTCCCTAGTCTGGAAAGAGCTAGGCATGGTCGAGCCCGTTGACGGATGAGGCCCATTGGCCGCCGAGAGCACTAATATGAGGGGCTGGTGCTTTGCATTCGAAATTCGTAATCAGTAATTCGTAATTGAAAATAAAGATAGCCGCTGGGCACGGCCACTGAGTGAGCCAATATGAACGGTTTCGGCACAGAGTGCCTCACCAGCAGGTAAACGCTGTGCCTGCCCAACTTATACCCTTATTTCCTTATTCCCCTGACCGTTCATATAGGTGAGCTCGATGCCTTGCGCACCAATCGGCTGGCTCGCTGTCTCATCGTCCCCTTCAATTGCTCAATATGAGGCGCGTGGCGCATGCTTTCGGCCTTGGGGGATTTTTTTGCTACCTTTCCAAAAAGGAAATCGCCATGATCAGCGACCTGAATCAACTCGACTTGCAAGCCCGCTATACCTATGCGGACTACCTCACCTGGAAATTCACCGAGATGGTAGAATTGATCGGTGGAAAAGTTTATCCCATGTCGCCCGCTCCTAACCTGGAGCATCAGCGGGTGTCGCGCCGATTACTAACATTAATTGATAAATTTTTGGTTGAAAAGACCTGCGAGGTATTCCACGCACCCTTCGACGTGCGCCTGCCACTACCACCTTCCCGCCTCCGCGACGACAAGATCGACACGGTCGTTCAGCCCGACCTCTGCGTGGTCTGCGACCCGGCCAAGCTCGACAGCAAGGGCTGCCTCGGCGCGCCGGACTGGGTCATCGAGATTCTCTCGCCCGGCACCTCCCGCAAGGATTTCACCGAAAAATTTGAGGTATATCAGCACGCAGGCGTGCGCGAATACTGGCTCATCCACCCCCACGAGCAAACCCTGCTAGTGTATCTCAGCGATTCATCGGGCCGCTTTGTGGGCCGTCAGCTTCCCTACCTGCGCGGCGACCGCGTGCCCTCAGGCGTATTTCCCGGCTGGGAAGTGGATCTCGACCGGGTGTTTCCCGCGCCCTGAGCGGCTAAGACTATGTTTGGGACTGGGGGGTAAACAGGGTCTGCACTCCCCAACGACATTCCTCCCACTGTGGTCTGAGAACCGCTCGTTGTACATACCCTCCTGCGAAAGGCACGCGCTGAGAACTGTGTTTATCGTGCTGGAAATACCTATTCGAGTGCGAGGGTGATGCTTTTAACCTGGTAGCCTCCCCAGATGCCGTACCCTCCCCTCACATTGCCCGGCACGTTGACGGGCTGTGCAAAAGGATCCTGACCCAGGGCTTCTTGCTCGGTGTAGTCAACTTGGTACTGATAGTAGGTGGGACTAAAGGCCCACAGTTCAAGCCTCAGGCTGTCGGGAGGGGGTATCTTGACGCAGCACATTGGCAGATACCTCAGCAATCAGCATAGCTGTTTGGCCTGAATCTACTGCAAATACCCCATCGCTTTCAAACGGATAGCTCGGGAAGGGATCCCGCAGTCCCTGGCTACCTGCCTGTATCCTTCTTGCACCCATTTGAACTTCATACAGGCTATCGACGATCTCACCGTCGGGAGGCTGGAAGAGGCAGCTTTTCGGCCAAATGGGCTACTGGTATTTCGAAGCCCCAACTTCGAGGTGGAGCAGGTTGAGACTTCGCTCACCCATCGGCGGTAATGCCGCCCGCGATAAGCTGCCCCTCGCAGCCACAGGGCTACCTGCAAAGCACAATAGGGCCAGGGCATGCCCTGGCCCCGGACCTACGCAGCCTCACCGACCTGCGCGCTGGGCGATCGTCTTGGTGGGCATGGAAGTGGGGCATGCGGGAGAGGTGGAGGGAGCAGGTCGTATAACCTCTTCCGCATGCTGCGCAATCATGGTAGCAGAGGGCTCCACCGCCACCACCCTACGATCGCGCGGCTCGTAAGAACCCGCGCGGCCTGCGCCTACATCGAGGATGCGCTGTACGTCTCCCAGCGCCGCCTGTATGGCCTGTTCGATGCGAGGGTCGGGCTGGCGCAGGGCGCGGTAATGGGTTCCGATGCGGTCGTAATCGCTCATGGTGAAGGGGTAAACGTTCTGGATCCGAAGCGCGCAGCATACCTCCACTCCGTCCAGGCGATGGTGGCGATCAGCAGGGCTTCTCCGATGAAGTAGGCATAGCCCAGAGCGGTGATTTCTGCGTGGCGCAGGCCCAATATGCTCAGCGTGATGAGGCAGTAGCTGGCGTTGGCCAGTGCAATGATGCGCAAAAAGGGAACCCACCGGCGAGGCCTGATCCAAAAGATGGTCAACGAATAGACGAACAGCAGCGAGACCAGTGCTGCCAGGCCGTAGAGCGTAGCGGCATCGAGGCCCAGATAGGTACGCAGGGGCATCAGTCCCCCCGCCAGGATAGCGGTGGTGAGCAGAGCCCCTAAGGCATCGGTCAGGAATACCCGACGCGGCGACCAGGAGGAAATGGCTTTTAGCAGGGAGTTACGTTCAAACTTAGAGGGTGTCATCATATCAGTGGTGGGTAGTGGTTTGGGAGATAGCATGGGGTAGGCTGTTCATTCTGAGGGGGAGTCCACGCCACGTTTTTTTCGCAGCACTGCATCCTTGTGAAGGTCTCTCGCGGAGAACGCAAAGATGCGGAGAAACACCACTAAACCTAGGGTGTGTAATCTGATAGGAAATCAGCCCGGCGTATTTTTAAAGATGAAAATACTGTAACTCAGCAATCACAAAGGGATTTAGTGCCCTTTGGGGGATTCAAAAGCGCCGGGCAAAAAATGCACAAGATTACACACCCTATCCTTATACCCCTGACCGTTCATATAGGTGAGCTCGATGCCTTGTGTACCAATCGGCTGGCTCGCTGTCTCATCGTCCCCTGCAATCGGTCAATATGAGGTGTGTAGCGCATGCTTTCGGCCTTGGGGGATTTTTGCTACCTTTTCAAAAAAGAAACCGCCATGATCAGGGACCTGAATCAACTCGACTTGCAAGCCCGCTATACCTATGCGGACTACCTCACCTGGAGATTTGAGGAGAGGGTTGAGCTGATCGGCGGACGCATCCACCACATGTCGCCCGCCCCCAACCTGGAGCATCAGCGGGTGTCGGGTCGCCTGAATGCAATGATTTTCCAGTATCTGGAGGGGCAATCCTGCGAAGTATTCAGCGCGCCCTTCGACGTGCGGCTGCCGCTGCCACCTTCCCGCCTCCGCGACGACAAGATCGACACGGTCGTTCAGCCCGACTTCTGCGTGGTCTGCGACCCGGCCAAGCTCGACAGCCGGGGCTGCCTCGGTGCGCCGGACTGGGTGATCGAGATTCTTTCGCCCGGCACCTCCCGCAAGGATTTCACCGAAAAATTTGAGGTATATCAGCACGCAGGCGTGCGCGAATACTGGCTCATCCACCCCCACGAGCAAACCCTGCTAGTGTATCTCAGCGATTCATCGGGCCGCTTTGTGGGCCGTCAGCTTCCCTACCTGCGCGGCGACCGCGTGCCCTCAGGCGTATTTCCCGGCTGGGAAGTGGATCTCGACCGGGTGTTTCCCGCGCCCTGAGCGGCTAAGACTATGTTTGGGACTAGGCAGTAAACAGGGCCTGCACTCCCCAACGGCATTCCTCCCACTGTGGTCCGAGAACCGCTCGTTGTACATACCCTCCTACGAAAGGCACGCGCTGAGAACTGTGTTTATCATGCAGAGGATACCTATTCGAGCGTGAGGGTGATGCTTTTAACCTGGTAGCCTCCCCAGATGCTGTTACTGAGATGAAGGGTTTTGTTTTACTCAGTGCATTGAGTAAATTGTAAAACATGTTCCAACGTCCTCATTATCAGATTTTCCATCAACGCATCCATGCGGAGCCCCGGCGCTTTATCCAGGTGATTTATGGTCCCCGGCAGGTGGGGAAGACGACCTTGGTGCAGCAATTATTGGTTTCCTGGCCCTTCCCCAGCCAAGTCGAGTAGCTTATGATAAAGGGGGGAAGCTAACCACATCCCTGCGTTGATCAAAGCGTCTAACTCCGGCTTGAGCAGTGGGCACAATCCCCGCTTTTTTGCGACCAGAAGGATTCCGGTAGTTCCCGTAAAGGTCAAATGCAAACTAGCTGCCAGCTTGCGTGCTCTTTGATCATCAAGGATCAAGAGTGGGTCCTCAAGTTCTAGAGCCAAAGCAATAGAAGCTGCCTCTCCTTTACCCAAGTTATCGGCAAGAAAAGCCATCAGGCGAGCTCGTCCAGTTAGTGCTTTTACCTCTATCCAGCCAGGTAAGGCGCCCCCATACTCATCAGCTACCTCAGAAACCACTACGATGGTGCCGAAAAGCGCTGGAAGCCAGCTTATTCGCTCAATCTTTTCCAGCAAAATGAGGCAACTGGTATCAGCCAAGATATGCTTCGGCATTGCGTAGGTCGTTTTCCAGGTCGTCTGCTTCGTGGTTGATTACCGATACACCATATTGACCGATCAGCTCGGTAAAAGCCCTACGACTCAGGTTTACGCTGGTAGCTGCCTGGCTCATGCTCAAGGCACCCGCTTCGTATAACTTAGCCGCCAGGAACAACTTCAGGTCCCGGTCAGGCCAGTCCAGGTTGTTGGGTATTTGTAGGGTTAACAAACGCATGCCTCAATATACGAAAATGCGGCAAAAAAGGGGAGCTAATGCCTAATGCTTGCGGAACTAAATTCTTACCCGTTTAAACTTGCTTCCTTCGACACAGCTACCCGATGCTCGGGAACAGGCTTTTTCTGCGGTTACCGGCATCTTCGACTCGCTATGTTCAGCCATTTTTTCGTGGGACATGGAAAAAATGGCTGCATTTAAATTGGGTAATTACTATGCTCCGCAATTACTAAGATGAAGGGTTTTGTTTTACTCAGTGCATTGAGTAAATTGTAAAACATGTTCCAACGTCCTCATTATCAGATTTTCCATCAACGCATCCATGCGGAGCCCCGGCGCTTTATCCAGGTGATTTATGGTCCCCGGCAGGTGGGGAAGACGACCTTGGTGCAGTAGGTTAAACGCATCAAACTAGACTTGCATCTGCAAGATGGTTTTGAGGAGAAACTCATCATTCCATGCGGCTCGCTTTCGGAGCTTCTTTAGGCTGATACCTTTTGTTTTTTGTTGCATGAGGAGTTGCAGGCTTAACTTACGCAGGGTGGCCATATTTTCGGGGCCATTTCCTTCTCTGACTCTCTGTTTATCTTCCATAAACACAACATCTAGATACCAGTGAAGTTGGTTTTCAATACTCCAGTGTGATCGGACTGCGGTGTTAAACTGCTGAGCTTGATACTTGGCACTGCTGATATAAAACCGCGTTTTTGAGGTTGAATCGGTCTTTCCGTTCTTAAAACTTCGCTCATAGTGGGTCATAATGATCGAGGAACAATCGGGCCATTCCTCTAGCGCATTGAGCCATTGTAGGTTCTGACATAACCAAGTTGTGCGAGTCTCAATTCTTCCCCCTACATAGTCTATATCGGTGTGTTTTTCAAGTGTATCCTGGTGTCTTTCCAGCCAATCAGAAACCTGTTCATAGAGTCCTTTCTGGTTCTTTTTGAGTGCCAGCAAGTAGTCTCCTCCCTTGCTGCGAATTTGCTGAGCAAACTTCGAGTGTGTACCCATCGCGTCAATGCTTACCAGTGCACCAGCGATATCAATATCCTCAATGATGGCCGGAATCGCCGTTTTTTCGTTACTCTTGGCATCCACTTTCACTTGGCCAAGGCTCAGGCAGTGATTGGCGACCCAAGCATTGACCAGGCAAAGCCCCGATGTGCGCTTGCCCCGTTTTCCCGTAGCCCGAAGCACCTTTCCGTCAATGTTGATTTGAAGTGCATCAAGTGAGGCGACTATTTCTTCAGACCAACGGTACAAACAGGCGCTGAAAGCCTCCTGGTCCAGAAAGCGAAAAACCCGCGTGAAGGTATCATGAGAGGGGATTCCGTGCTCCAATTCGAGAAAAGTGCGCAAGAACTCTTCCTTCTGCCGACCATATTCGGAGATTTCTTCGCAATCTTCAGCACCGCCCAAAACAGCACATAGGCTGATAATCAGAATCTCACTGAGTTTGTAGCTGGTACGACCAAGAACGCGGAAATCAGGAACGTCTTCAAAAATTTCGGTAAGTTTCATCACCAAAATTAAGCAGATTTATCCTCTCTTCATTTTGGTGCGTTTAACCTATTGGTGCAGCAATTATTGGCAAAAAACCCTTTCCCCAGCCATTATGCTTCTGCCGATGCGATCCCCACCGGACAAGGGGTGTGGATCAGCCAGCAATGGGAGCAGGCGAGGCTTAGCATGAAACGACAGGGAGCCCAGGAAGGCTTACTGGTCATCGATGAGGCGCAAAAAATCGAAAACTGGAGCGAATACGTGAAGCGGGAATGGGATGCCGACACCCGAAATGCCTTGGCCCTGAAGGTGATTGTGTTGGGGTCTTCGCGCTTGCTGTTACAAAAGGGCTTGTCAGAGTCCTTGGCGGGGCGCTTCGAAGCCACCTACCTGGGACACTGGTCACTCAACGAAATGCAGGCGGCTTTCGGCTTCGATGCGGAGCGATACGCTTGGTTTGGGGGCTATCCGGGTGCTGCCGCCTTGGTAGCAGACGAAGCGCGTTGGAAAAATTACGTTACGGCCGCTTTGGTGGAGGCCAGTATTTCCAAGGATATTTTGATGCTGACCCAAGTCAACAAACCCGCGCTGATGAAGCGCCTCTTCGATCTGGGGTGCCAGTTCTCCGGACAAATACTCTCCTTCAGCAAAATCATGGGCCAATGGCAGGATGCTGGCAACACCACCACCCTGGCCCACTACCTGGATTTGCTGCACCAGGCAGGGTTGCTGTCGGGCTTGCCCAAATTCAGCCCTAACACCCTGCGACAACGAGCCGCTAGCCCCAAGTTTCAGGTACATAACCCCGCCTTCCTCAGTGCCCAGCAACCAAGGCCACGCACTCAGGTGCAAGCCGATCCCGCCGAATGGGGCCGATGGGTGGAATCTGCCGTGGGCGCACACCTGCTCAACGAGGCCCTTTGCCACAACTTGGAGCTGTACTACTGGCGCGACCGCAACCAGGAAGTCGATTTTGTGCTCGGCTACCGCAACCAATACATCGGTCTGGAGGTGAAAAGTGGCCCTTCCAACGCCCAAACCAGCGGCATGCAAGCCTTTCAGGCGCGCTTCTACCCGCACAAGTGCCTGCGCATCGGGCCGGGTGGCCTGCCGTGGGAGGAGTTTTTGAGGATGGAGGTGAGGGAGTTGTTTTGAAGGGGAAGCTCAATCGGATGACCCTGCTCATCAATTAATTCGTCGATGCGAATGACGTATGCTGACAGGTCTTTTTGATCAATGAGGCTGAATCCAACGATGTTTTCGTCATCCCTGAGACTAGGAGCAGCTGAAAACAGAATGGCCAGCAGCGTTAGGTGATTCAGTTAGATTCGCTATATTTATCTGTCAGGAAGTAGCACTCAAAAAGGCAAGGAAAATTCATGACGCTAAAGGAGCAAATCATATGGACCGTGCTAGGGATCGATGATCATCAAACCTTGCAAGAGTTGTTGGACCTGGCGAAGAAATATCGTATTCCAAAAACGAGGGTTTCCCAGGATGCCCATGACCCGACGAGCTTCCTTCCCTCCTTTTCAACCCTCCACTTAGTCACCGTGGACGAGGCCTTGTCGCCTGATTATGCCTACCCCCGCGTTTCCAAGTCTGCCATCGTCGGACAGTGGCCCGGAGATGAATCCGTCGAAGAATTACTTCAAATGCTCAACGCATGAACTACGTTCTGGACACCAGCCTCATTATACATCTGGTTCGTAGGTCTGACACTTGGAAATTCATTGACCTCACTTTTGATCCTCTGGGAGCAGGGAATCGTACCCATTTATGAAAAAAATCTTCCTCATTCTCCTGCTGATTCCCCTGCGCCTGTTTGGCCAGCCGGACTTTCCCGCGTTGAGCCCTTCGGCCCACCTTTGGCAGCAAATCGGCGACACCCGCATCGAGATCTGTTACGACCGGCCGGTCGCCAGGGGAAGGGAGATTTTTGGAGAATTGGTGCCTTGGGGCGAAGTCTGGCGCACCGGGGCTAGCCCTTGCACCAAAATCCGCTTTGACCAGCTCGTCAAGGTCGGCGGGCAGACTGTCCCCGCCGACATCTATGCCCTGGCGACCATTCCCCAGCCCGACGAATGGATGGTCATTCTCCACCGCGACACCAGCCTCTACGGTGCCTACGGCTACGACCCGGCCCAAGACGTGGCCCGGTTTAGGGTGCCAGCTGGGCGTAGCGAGCGCTTCTACGAATCGCTCGACCTCGACTTCATGCCCAATGATGCCCGGCTCTACCTTTCCTGGGGCTACTTCCAGGTCAGTTTTCCCATCGAAACGGGTACAGACACCGATTACATGGCTTACCTGAGGGACGAAGTCTATCCCAGCAATGACGCGGAAGCCCTGGTGCTCGCCGCTGAGTACCTGCTGATGCAGCAGGAGGACTACCTGCAAGCGTTGGCCCTGACCCGGCAGGCGCTGAAGTTGGATTCCGAAAGCGAATTTGCCTACAACATCAAGGCCTTGGTGGAAACCCGCCTCGGCTACCACTCGGCTGCCAAAGCGACCATCCAAGCCGCTATCGACATGGTAAAGCAAAAAGACTTTCCCAACGAGCGGGAGCGGACGCTGACGATCGAAGCCTGGCAGGAGCGGCTGGAGGGGAGGTAATGACACCGTACTGCCGACAGCTGCGAGCGGGGCCTGATCATACCGGAAACAGGGGAGTGACTAGGAAAGGCCAACAAAATGAATAGCACCTTGCATCGCTGCCATCGGGTTCGCATTTTGACGATATATTTGATAGTGTATGAATCGCTTTTGTTACGCCTGCCTGCTCTTGGTCCTCGTAGGCACCTTTGGCTGTCAACCTGACAGCACGGATACCGCCTCGCAGGCGGCTGCTTCTGCCGATCGTGCTGCCGTCGCAGCCCTGGCAGCTCCTCGCTTCACGGTACAGGCCCCTTCGGGCCTCAACTACCGCGCCGCGCCACAGGGCGATGCCTTGGGCAAATTTGCCGACGGCGATACCGTGCGCCTGATCAGACACAGCGGCGTTTTTGACGAACTCATGGACGCACAAAAGGCCCGCTATGGCGAGTGGGTGCAGGTGCAACGCGGCGACAGCAGCGGCTACGTCTTTGATGCTTACCTGGCAGCCGTGCCACCCAAGACCCCAACCGGTCAGGCCGCTCTGCGGCCTCCTTTTCCGCTCGAGACCTACCACAAAGCAGGGGAGAAAGAGTTCGTCTATGTACCCCTCTCCGGTGCCTATAGTTGGCGGCATCAGCCCGATTCCATTCTGATCGATTCCGCATATCTGGGCGACGGCGACTATCCGCCCTACCATTACCTGGAAGGGGAAAAGCGCCGCCTGTTCCTACGCCGCATGCGCATCCAACCCGACGAGCTGCTGATCATTTATGACTACCTCGATGATCAGCTGTATCGCTATCCGGTGAAAGACTTGCCTCTGCTGGCCCATGTCAACACGTATTCCGGAGGCAAGACCCACCAGCACCAGGACTACGTGATCGGGCTGTCCCTGGAAGACAAGTGGCAGGCGCATACCTTAGATGAATTGACCAACAGCTTTGCCGTAATTGATTCTCAGAGTCCTTTTGCTAGGGGGCAGCTTCACCCGTTGCGCTGGGAGCCGGTGGCCCCGACCCAATTTCCCCCGGTGCCGCTCGATTCGACGTCGGCGGTCGAGCTGGCGTCGCACACGGCCACCGATGTGTTTCATGCCGCAGCGCCGGGATTGCACTGCTACGTGCGCGTGTACCAGCAGCCTGATCCGCGGCGGGACTGGGAGCAGGCGCGTCACTACGTGGTGCAGTCTGAGCAGGGCGTCGTGCTTGATCAGGTGGAATACCTGCGCGAGGGAGACAGCTTTGCCGATATGACCATGACGGGCGACTCCGCTAAGTACTGTCCCTTTCAATGGATGGGAAAGCTCTACCAGAAGGCTCCCCCCGTGCTGTTTGGCTTGCGGTTTATCTCCTTCGACTGTCCCTGGATGTACCTGCTCGACGGATCAGGCCAGTTCTTGAGGATTGCCTGCGACAACCATCATTGAGCAGGCTGAGGGATAGCTCAGCTGTCTAGCAGTAATTTGCAAAATTACCACTTCTCCCCTGTTCGAGCTTGGCCCTCGAATGGCGCAAGTGATGCAAGTGGTAACTGCCCGCATTCCCGATGACGCTCTCTTTGTTGGCAAGCAGACATGCTTCCTCCCAACAAACTACAAAATTTTGCAATGGAAGAGATGTTGAAAAACCCGAATTCACATTAACAGTAGCCGAAAGAAATACTGGCAACAAAATTTAATAAAATTTAGTATTTAGTGATATTAACCGACATTTCCCACCTTAAGTTAGGGCCTAATGAACAAGTAGGTTTCTGAAAACCAATATCTTGGAGCCACCGGCACTGCCAACCAATTGTGTCCATTCTTGAAGCATAAGCCAACCTCGGATGACAGTCTCGTCTTGACGAAAACCGGATCGGCCTGCCAGCTTCTGTCTGGACAAACAGGCCGATCAGCACGTCACATCGAAAAAGCAGGCAGGCTCAATCTTCCCCACTGACCCGATAGAGCAGCCGATACAGCACTGGCACAAACAGCAGCGTAATGACGGTTCCAAACAGCAATCCGACGATGATGCTGATGGCCA
>CAYVAP010000006.1:24238-27386 GCA_964449365.1 uncultured Bacteroidia bacterium | reverse complement strand
CATGCTGCCCAAGCTGCACAACGCCTGGCAAGCCCTGGGAAGCGGTGTACATCGCGTCCTGATCGGCCAGGCAAAGGCTGGGCAGTTTAGCGGCACGGAGCTACGGCTGGATTAGCCCTCACCACCTCCACCACGAAATGGCTTTCTGTGGCACCATGTCGAGATTGGCTTGAAAGTACAACTCGTAGCTGTCCAGATCGAGCGCGCAAAGGCTCCCTTGCCCGTACTCATCCACGGCAAAGCACCCATTGTCGATGCGCAGAATGGAGCTGCGCTGCGCCACCAAGCGCTCGATTTCTTCCCGAGGGGTGCGGATGTGGCCGTGCACGATCTGCCGAGCGCCTAGCCAATCTCGGTCGAGGGTATGCTCCCAATGGCGAATCCACCGCATAGCCAGGTGATCTTGCATGGGATCGAGAGCCCGAAAGTTCAGCCCCGCATGTACCAGCAGGTAGCCCTCGATTGCGTGGTAGCTCTTGAGGCTACGCATAAACTTGACGAAGCGCAAGGGCGCTGGTTGATCGCCAGCATCGTAGGCTTCCAAAAAGCGGTCTTCGTGATTGCCACGCAGGCAAACCACGTGTACGCCCCGCCCCATCAATTCGAAGATAAACTCGAATACGCCCCAGGGATCTGGCCCTCGATTGACATAATCTCCCAATAGAAACAACTGCTCGCCCGGCTGAATGGCGACCTCCTTATCCAGCAAGGAGCGAAAAGTTTGGGCGCAGCTGTGAATATCAGATACCGCAAGGCGACGCATGCACAAATGGGGTGATTGGTTTCCGGCTTTCTTTCCTCAACCATTCGCTCCTACGTAGGCGCTAGTTGCGGGGTTGATGGCTCGCCAAGCAATTTTCTTGAAATCATCAGCGCCCAATCGAAACCTTGCGATGTAGCCATTGGCCCGTATCAGGATTTTGCAGGCGCAAATGGTAGAGCCCCTCGCTCAGCGTAGTCAGGTCGACACACAGCCGTTGGCTGCCTGCTTCAGCCCGTCCAGCCGCGACCCCTTTCCCCTGGGCGTCGAGCATGGCCCAAGTCCAGGCGGCGCTCAGTGGCTCGGGCCATGCCACCGTGAGTTGTGTCTGCGCTGGCACGGGATACACCCGCAGTTCGTCGTAGCAGGCCCCTGATGCCGGCCTGGCTCGCCGCTCCAGGCTGAGATTGGTGAGCAAAGCCTCCCAAGCGAGGCCATCCAAGCGAGCCGCCTGCCATACCTCTTTGGTGGTCAGGTCTTGCAGCCAAACCACGCCGTAAATCGGAGTACTGGATTCGGTAGTAACGTCGAGCGGCGCATTCGGAGAAAAGAGATCCCCCAACGCTCCGGCCTGATTGTCGCCCTCCGCTAGATTCAATATCACCCCTGCGCCATCGGGTAGTATGGCCCGCACGACCCCTGGCTGATCGGCCAGGTCTTGCACGAGTGCCAGGCGCAGACTCACCTGCCCGCTCTCGTGAACCCCCGCGAGGCGCAACCGATCACCTGCCACGACCAGGCTGTCGACGCCTGGCGCTCGCAGGCTTCGCAGGTTCAGATCATTGAGGACAAAAGCCTGAAGGGGCCCATTGTACTGATTACCATCGAGCACCACTTGGTCGGGTAATGAAATGCCGTAGTACAGGCTGCGCACCCGCGGCGGGGTGGGATTGTCATCGAAAAAGGGACCAACTAGCGGATGATACAGCCGCAAAAAATCACGGTCCAGGCTGTCTAGCTTGGTTTCTACTGCATCAGCCACCGGGTCGCGGCTTCCCTCCGCGCGAAAGGTCTCCCACAGCACCTGCCGCTTGCGCTCGTCGATGCGTACAGCGCGCAGCGAGAAGCCCGCCAGTGAATCCGGGCGATCATCAGAGGCGAAGGACAAGCGAAACCGCAGACGACTGCGGTGGTCAGGCTCTACCAAATCTTCCAGATCCAACCGATGGACGGCCTCGCGCCAATCGCCAAAGCTCCCCGACCAGCCTTGCAGGTTGGGATCGCCCGGGCGAGCAAAGATGTCGCTCCGGTTGTACCAATTGAGCCCGGTAGCCACCCCGTCGCTCACGCTACCCAGGGTGCGCCAAGTGCTGCTGCCGTTGGATTCGTTGAGGTACTGCAACACCGTGCCGTCGTTGCCGAGATCCGTCTCGGACCAGATATCCAGACTCATCGCCGGGCGCGTAAACTCCGAAAGGTCAAAGCATGGGCTGAGCAAACTTCCCCGCTGTTCGACGCCGTAGTTGCCATCGGGTATCACGGTGAGGGTACCCGTCCCGAAGGGTAGATTTCCCGCCAGGGTGTCGGTAAGGTCCAGGGGCTCCCAGCCCCAAATACCTGCGCCATCCAGGGTAAGCCAGGGCAAGCTATCCCGTTCGAAGCGCTGATCATAGGGCTGTGCAGGATGGGGGCGCAGCTCTGGCAGAATGGTCACCTCGCGCCGCGTGGTTCCTACACAACCGCTATCGGTGCGCACCCTCACCTCCGTGAGGTAGGTGCCGGGTACATCAGCCACCAGGGTATCGAATCGATGCCCCACCAAGCTAGGGGGAAAGCGACCATTGCTCCGCAACAGGATATCCTCCACGGGCCCTACCCCGTCAAAAGTCCAGCGCCAGGTAAGGCGATCAAGGCCGCTCAGGTTGCTGCTATCGGTCAGGCTACCCCTAAACTGTACCTCGTCGCCCTCGCAGATGCGCTCCCAAGCAAAATCAAAGCGCGGTACCGCTTGCACCTGAAGCTCGCGATTCAGGGTGTCGCTGCAGCCCGTGGCCTGATTGGTCAAGGCATACGTGACCACATTGCTCCCCAAAGCCAACTCGATCCGGGCCGTATCTCCCAATTGCTCGGTGGCAGGGTCTTGATTGAATTGCCAGCGATGGCCAAAATTTGCCCCCGTCGAATCCGTAACCAACGTGATGGGCTGCCCTTCGCACCGCGGATCAGTCAACACCTCGAAAGAAGCGACCGGCGCGGGAATCACTTCGTAGCGTACCACTCGGGTGGAAACGCAGGCAGCTCGGCTGCTATCGGTGATGGTGTAGGTCAAGTCGGTGGTAAATCCTTGCGGAAAAAGGTTGGGAATGAACAGAAAGCTCCCATCCTGGCTTTGTGAAATACCCTGTCCTTGCAAAGTCCCCCCTACGGGATCTACCTGAATGGTAAAAT
>CAYVAP010000006.1:3071-24228 GCA_964449365.1 uncultured Bacteroidia bacterium | reverse complement strand
TGCTGCAAAAGGTGGTGTCTTCTGGCAGCAGAATTTCCAGGGTGTCATAGACCACCAGACGGATGGTCGTGTCGAAAAAACAGCCATTAGGAGTGGTATCGAAACCTTCGATCAAAACTGCTACCACTTGGCTATCAGCCGTGCTAACGGGCAGATTGCCTGGCAAAAATAGCGAATCGCTCAGGAGGTAGTTCAGGGGATTGTTGCCGTCGGTAAAGATCGCTTGGCTGAAAATGCCAGTTCCGCGCAGCACGATGGTATCCGTGTAGTTGCAAAACAGGCTATCTTGCGGCTCGTAGGTCGGCACTAGGGGCGCAGCGTCGCTGATGCGCACCCGCAACGAGTCTGTGCAGCCGCGGCTGTCTACTACCTCATACCTCACCGAATCGCTTGAGGCCGAAAGGTCGGTGAAGAGCGCCTGATTGTCGGGCGAATTGATCGAGTCGAGTTGCCCGCTCAGGGTTTGGTAAAAGGTAAAACTCGCGCCCACATTTCCACCCACGGCTACCAAGTCTACCCGGCCATTATCGCCGCCATCACAGGGGATGAACAACACCGTATCGCTGCCCAAGCTCAGGTCGAGCGGGGCTGGCTCAGGGATAAAAAGGGAAGTGTCGCGCTGACAGCCCAGGTCATCCGAGACCCGGAAGGCAAATCCTTCGCTCGGCAAGCCCATCGCGGCAGCCACCCCTCCGCTCACTGCCACGGTGTCGCCGAGGCTACTGCTGCCATCGAGCCAACTGAGCTGATAGGGGGCCGTCCCTCCGCTAATTCCGGCAAATGTGACGGCTCCATTGCTATCTCCCGCACAGCGCACGGAGTCGAGCACCACTGAGGTCCACGCCACCGATTGGCGCTCCTCAATTTTAAAGCTGCTATTTACTTCGCAGTCATTCGCATCAAAAATGGTCAGCTCATAATCTCCCGAGGTCAATTCGTCGAGCGTAACCACGGTGTTGAAGGTATCGCTGTCGATCAAAATACCAGGACTGCGCAACAAGCGGTAGCGATAGGCCGTGTCGGGAGTTCCCCCTTGGGCCGCAAAGGTTATCTGGCCACTGCTGTCCCCTTGGCAGTTGACGGTATCAGTAGCGGAAAAATTAATCAGGCTCAAAGGCGCGGCTGGCTCCCCTACGCCAATGCTAAGCGAAGCCGTACAGCCCTGAGTATCGACCACTTGCACCAAATAGCTCCCCGCCGTCAGATTACCGAATACGCCCGAGGACTGAGCAGGCGGGGAACCCAGCAAATACTGATAAGGCTGTGTCCCCCCCTTTCCTTGTGCCAAAATGCTGCCCGTAGCCTCTCCTACGCAAGCCACGTCATTCACCTCGACGTCAAGCGAAAGCGGGCTACTAGGTCGCCCCAAAAAAGTCTTGATGCTGTCCTCACACCCAGACCCATCCACCGCCACGATGGTGTAGTACCTTCCTCCGGACAGGGTATCCACGGAGAAACTCCCTGGCGCTACCGCGGGGTAAGCAATCACGTTTACGCTATCGTCGACAAACAAATCGGCATCGGTCCCCGCCGTAAATTGAAAAGTAATGGACCCGTCATTGCTATTGAAGCAGTTCGCCGCTTCCACCAGAACGGTATTGTCGATGATGTTGATGGGATTGGACACCCCTACCTGCACGGTATCTTGATCCAAGCAGCCATTGTCATCCTGCACCGCGACCACATAATCACCGGAACTGAGGGGTAGATTGGTGAGGGTAGCTCCCTGCGAAGCCCCCCCCACGAAAAAGGTATAAGGCGCGGTGCCCCCCATGGCGCTGCCGGATAGCACACCTTCGCACTGCGACGCAGTAGGAGTAGTGGTCAAAGTGAGCGGGGTAGGCTCAGTAATCGTCCCTGTGCGCACATTGTCGCAGCCTAGCGCATCGGTGATGGTGATCTCGTAGCTATCCGCTCCCAAATCCGGAAACGCCACGAAGGTGGTGAGAGAATCGATGAATTCGTAGACCACATTGCCAGCGCCATCTTCAAGCAAAAAGTCCAGGGGCAGGGTACCGCCGCTAGCCGACACCTGGATAAAGCCGTCGTCCTCTCCGGCACAGCTCACGTCGGCTTGCCCCACGATGTCGATGGTAACGTTCCCAGAGTTGATAAACACCGACGTATCAGCCGAATCGAAGCAGCCCTGCGCATCAGTTACCGTAGGCAAAAAGGTGTCTGTCCCCAGCCCCGTGATCGTCTCTGGCACATTTGCCCCCCCATTCTGGATGAATCCATCTACCTCATAGTCGTAGCTTGGGGTACCACCCACCGCCAGCAGGGTAATGGTGCCTGAGTTTTGTGCGCTCCCAGCACAGCCAGTGTTGGTCGAGCCTAGCACCAACAGCCCTAGCGGCTGAGTGGGACCATCGACCTGCGCATTGGCAGCCGCTTGGCAACCATTGGCATCGGTGAGGGTGAGCAAATAACTATCGGCTGAGAGGCTATCAAAGCTCTCAGGGCTAGTGGCTCCATTCACCAAAAAAGGCCCCCCATTGCCACTCACCGTCAGGTCGTAGGGAGCGGTGCCCCCGGAGAAGGTCGCATTGATCTGGCCATTGGCATCGCCGAAACACTGCACATCGGTAACGGTGGCGGCCAGGGTCAGCGGCGCAGGATCTACCAAAGTAGCCGACACATTGTCGCTACAGCCGCGGGCGTCGGTGGCAGTAATGGTGTAGCCCCCTGCGGACAAATTACTAAACACCCCTGCGGCTAAACTTTGTACCGTATCGTTGCCAAGGCTATAAGAAAACGGAGCGACCCCCGCCGAAGGGCTGACCACGATGAAGCCCGTCGGACTATTGGCACAAGCAGGGTCTAGGGCGGTATCGAGCAGCACCTCCGTGGCCGTGGCTACCAGCGAAACCACGACGCTGGAATCGAGGCCCGCACCAGAGGTAGTCCATACGCGGTAATTCCCTGGGTCCAAGTTTTCAAAGGTACCGGTCGTATTGCTCTCTGTGGTATCTCCCGTGCCAAGCTCGACCAGCGAAAAATCCGTAGCGTTAGCAGAAAAAAGACTGCTAAAGATCTTGCCATTGGCCTGCCCCGGACAAGGCGGCACGATAGAATCGATGACCACACTCTGGGCCTGTACACTTATGGCCCATGGCCCTATGAGCAGACTCCCTAGCAAGCGAAGAAGAAACCGAGCGTTCATATTCAGAGGCATTACGGCATTACAATGTGTCGAATAACAAAGTAGTTTACTGAGAGGAAGAGGTAGAACTTGGCATCCGCGCCAACATCATCATCTCTCCTCCGTCGGCCCAGCCGAGGGTGGCCCCGATCAGCACCCCTTCTCCTTGGCGAGAGGCGCTGCGAATGCGCCCTCCGCGATGGGTAGGCTCGGCGTTGGGATCACCCAACGACTCGAGGGTGGGCGCTGCGGCCTGCTGGTCTAGATAAAAAATCGTGCCGTCTGGCTTTTGGCCGGTGATCCATCGGTGGCTGGCGTCGAGAAACAAATCGCTGGGCGTGGTGCCCGCCAAAGCGTTCACCGCTTGCTCTTGCACTGCGAAATCGCGGCCCACGGTACGCAAATGTACCGTACCGCTCAGTTCATAGCTCAACACCCGCCAGGCAGCCAGTTGGGGGTCATAGGCCAAGTCGACCGCCCGCTCGTCGAGGGGGGCTAGCGTTTGCTGGTCGAGCAGAAAGCCATCCGTGCGAAGCTGTACCAGCAGCAGCCGGGTGCGGGTCTGATTGGCCGGAAACTGACTATGCCCGATGACTAGCAGGCGATCTCCGTTGGGGGCTAGGCCAAGGGCCACTCCTTGGTCAGCCGCTTTGAAGCCATAGCGCTGCTGCCATTGCTGTGTGGGGAAACCGCTGCTCAGATCCAAACGACCCACCCATAGATCTTGGGTATCGCCGCCGGGCAGGGTGTCGCCATCGGTATTTTTTAGCGGATCGACGTCCGTCGTAGTGCCAAGCCAGTAGAGCTGCTGTTGATCGGAGTCTAGCACCGCATCGGCTAGGGTGAAGGATTCGCCCCCGTTGTCAGTCTCATCCAAGTCGCGACTCAGGGTACGACTCCAGCGAGGAGCCAGATTGGCATCGAGCGCTACCAAGTAGCCCTGCTCTCGCCCCCCGGGTAGCACTTGATTGCCTATGAGCAACCAGCCGTCGCGCAAGGATAGAAGGCGCACGGCTGACTCCACCAAGTTGTCGCTGCCAAAGCTCAGGCTTTCTCCCCGTTGATTGCCCGCGGTATCCGTCTGGATCAGCATTAGATCGGTCAGCCCATCCCGTAGCGAGTCGCTGCTGCCCAGCAGCAGGTACCCACCATCGAGGGGGGCAAAGTCGGCCAAGCGGTCTCGCCCCGTGAGGCCGTAGAGCTTCACGAAGGCTTCGGTGGAGTCGTCGGCAGGGGCTATCCAGTAGGGCTCACAGCGTAGCAATAGCACCAACAGCCAGCATAGCCAAGAGATCTGTGTCATGGGAGGCGCTTGATACGGTATTCGGTAAACAAAAATCCAACTGATAACATGAGGCGGCTCTGGGTCCAGTCGGGGTCGAGGTAGCCATATTGGTACAACATCTGCGCATTGCTAAAGCGGCCTGCTGGACTGACCAAATTGGTGAGGCCATGATCCAAGCTCAATTCGGCAAATAGATAGTGTCGATCTACCTTCCATTTGGCCCCGACTCCCAGGGTAGCCATCCAGGCTTGCTCGGCCCGTTGGGGGTCGATCCGGGGACTTGCTATCCCTTGTACCAACACCTCGCCCTGGTCGTCGGACAAGCCCTGGTCTATGCGCAGCAACTGTACATCTGAGAGGCTGACCGATTGAAGGCGGTTCCAGCGCATTCCTACGGTCAGATATGGGATGATGCGACGGGGCACAGCCTGATAAGCCCGCTTACGCGCGTCAAAATTGTGGCGCAGCGTAAGGCCTAGCCCAAGAGCACTTTGACGCTCTTCGAAGGTGGTGCGAAAAGAGCTGGCTTGATCGATCAGCCAGAGCCACTGCTGCTCAAAATGATGGTGACTGACGCGATAGCGCAAATCTACGCCCAGCTCCCAGCGCAAAAGGCGGCGACTCAGGGGCGCCGGGGCGTTGAGATTGAACCAAACGGCGGTGCCAAGCTGCCAACTCAATCCCGGTGAATAGTTGGCTTGGTACACGTCCCCTACCGTGGGGTTGGCCGTGCTATGCTGACTGGCAGGAAGCACGAAAGGCAGATGAATGCCCCCCCCTACCCCAACCGACCATAGGGGCCGATTGAGAAACTGCTCGCTGAGCGCGATCAGTACATCGGGGCTGGTCGCAGGGTCTAGTTGGTATTCTGGTTCTAGCTTGAGCAGCGTCTCCCACTGCCGAAGGGCAGCCTCATTTTCGGGGGGATCGAGCAGCAGGTGGGCTTGTGCCCGCAAGCGATACGCTCGCAATTTATCGCCTTTGGGCATTTTGCTCAGGCAGGGCATGAAGCTGCTATCAGAAAGCATCTCGATCACCACTCGCGGGCGGCGCATCTGCTCGGCAGCCTCATCCAGGATCTGCCGACAGCGATCCGCGTCGACCTGCCCCCAACTGAGCCAAGGCATCAGCAGCCAGCCTAGCAACAGCACTTTCTGCCATGGTTTCTTCCTCATCGAAGGTTTGCGGTAGAAGGTTGAACGGTTTGGATTATGGGGAGACAATCGGCTTCATCGCTCTAAGCCCCCACTTTCTGTGGGTTTGTCAAAGTATTCAGGTAAGGCATCAAACAACCCCGAACTCTCCATTTCGCGACGATCCCCCAGGTAGCGCTGCGCTTCCTGTTGCGACAAACGCTCGCGTTGGATAGGAACTCCCCCCAGCAGCTCCTCGTACCATCGCCTGGGATCGACGGGCCAGGTGCGCAGGTTGCCCTCATTGTCACCGGTAACCAGCACCGTGTCGCCGGGCACAAAACTGAGCGCTTGCAATAGTCCACCCGGGACATGGATGACCAAAGGCCCAAAGCGCTGATGAGCCTCATTGGCCAGATCCCATACCTGTACCGTGCCGTCAAAGCTGGTACTAGCCAAAAAACGCCCAGATTGATCGAAGGCCAGGTCGCTGACCCTAGCACTGTGGCCGCGTAGTACCTCAATGTTGTGGACGGCCTCTGAGTCGGAGTCGAGCAGGAAATAGCGTTGAACCTTTCCATCCTCGCGGCCTGCCACCAGCTCGCTGGTACCGGGTCGAAAGTGTAAGCGCGAAAAACGCTCCTCGCTCACGGTGTAGCCTTGCCGCAGGGCCAAGCTATCGCGCAGGTCTACCCGATAGACCAGCAGGTGGCCTAACTGATTGCGCGCTGCGAGCCACTGCCCACGGTGGCTAAGCACTACGTCGATAAGACCCTGCTCAACGAACGCAGCCTGATGGGGCCTACCACGCAAGAAGAGGCGCGTCTTGCCATTGGGTAGGCGCTCTCCCATCAGCATTTGGCCCGTTTCTTTAGCTAGGGCAATCAGATCGGGGGTACGATCCCTCTCAGATGGCGTACGTATTTCATCCGCCAACAAGTCGAAGCTCCGTACGCCTCGCATCCCTCCCAAGGTCGAGAGCAAACCCTCAGCTTCAGATACGGCTTGGGCGTAATAAATGTCGTTGCTGGCCTGATCGATCAGGGGTTGCTCGTTGACCAGACGTTGCTGCTTTCGATCCCAATTCCAACGCAAGAGGTATCCATTGCTAGTCAGGGCGTAGAGGTGATTGCTACCCCGATCGAGATCCCGCACCTGAAAGCGCTGTTTGCGGCCCAGCGCCATGTTTACCCGATTGAGGTCGCTGCGCGCTAGGGCCAGCGCATCGTAGAGGGCATTGTAGATCTGCGGATCATAGCGACTGGCCCACTCACGGGTGCTGTCTTGCCGAAAGCGATCGTGGATGCGGTAGGCTTCGCGGGCCAAGAGGGCTTTGATACGCAGGCTTTCGGAATCGGTATCCTTGATCTTGAGCGACTGGTTGGCCAGCGACTGGGCCGTAAGAAGGTTGGCGGCTCGGGCTTTTTGCTGGGCAATGTTGCGGAGGCGCTCAGCCTCAATCCGTTTTTCTTTGGCTACTCGATTGGCTGCTCTCAGGTTGGTGGTAAGTCGGCTGAGCGAGTCGGCTTGCTGCTCGAGGATCTTGGCTTGGGCTTCCAGCATCTTAGCATCTTCGCGGATCCGTCGAGCCCTGCGCTCGGCGATTTCGGCATTTTGTTCGGCGCGATCGCGCTGGATCGTTGCGTCTTTTTCGGCTCGCTCAGCTTTTTTGCGGGCCGCTACCGCAGCCCGCCGTGCAGAGTCGGCTTTAACTCGCTCAGCCTCCGCTAGCGCACGGGCCGAAATTGCCTCGGCTTTTTCAGCTTCGATCTGGGCATTTAGCTTCGTGATGTTGATTGCATACAGGGTCAAGCTGCCTACTATCGCCAGGATAAACGCCGCCACCGTAAGTAACCGTCGCCGCCGCCGAAGGATGATGCGCCTGCGACTTCTTTCCACGAACTCCCGCTCAGCAGCCGTGAGGTCCACCTTTTTCAGATAAGGCTTGACGAAATCCACCTCCTCGGATCCCAACTTCGCCTCCCCCTGATAAAAGGCATAGCGCTCCCGCACCAGCCGCTCTACTTCGCGCAGGCGCTTGTCTTCGAGCGATACACGCTCGTAGACTTTTTGGGCCAGGATGTCGTGGGAGAGTTCGATTTTCATGGGGAAACAGAAGTCAGAGGTCGGAAGTCAGACGTCAGAGGTCAGATTGGCTGTGCTGGTCAGATCGCTTGGCTCTCAGAGGAAGCGATTGGGCTGAGGTGGTCTCGCTTCTAACTGCTGACAGGCCCGCCCAGTGGGGCGGTCTGACTTCTCGCAGCGCAGCGGTCTCACTTCTCGCAGCGCAGCGATCTCACGCTTATTCCACCTCGCGCACCAGTCGCATCTCGGTAAAGCGACGTACGCAGAAATCTACGTCGTCGGGGTGAATGTTTTTGCGGCGCTTGAGGATGTCCTTGATGGCAGGCACTTCGAGGCTGCGCTTGGTGGCGTTTTCGGTGACCAAGGCAAAGAGCACGTCGAGGGGGATTTCGCTTTTGGCGGGGTCCTTGAGTTCGCGGGAGACGACCTGCAACTGCTCGCTCAGGAAGTCGCCCAGAATGTCTTCGAGCGAGCCTACCCCGGCCAGCAACTGCGGGTCGAAGCGCGGCACAGCCTCGGGCCGACGCTTGCGATCCTCGCGATACAGACGATCTAGGTAAACTTGCAAATTGGTCAGGTCCACTGCCCCACGACGGTTGCGCAGGCTCTCGATGATGCCATCAGTTACCTCCACCTGAGGCTGCATCTCGACCTGGTGATAATCACAGGTGCCAGTAATGACCTGCTCTAGGTTGGCGCGGTTCATGCGCTCTACCCGAAAGCGCTGCTCGAACAAGCTGGGCACCACCGGCTCATAGTCGGCCAGAAAGGCGATGTACTCCTCCCGCATAGAGAGGATCACCGTCAACTGCAAGCTCATGCGCATCAGCTCGCTGAGCAATTGAAAGAACTGCTGCCGCTCTTCTTCTTCGCCCAAAATGAAAATCTCCTCAAACTGGTCGAAGATCAGGTAGATTGGCTTATAGTAATCGTAAAACAGCGACTTTAGCCCCTTGCGCAGGGAGGCTTCCGCTGGAATTTCGGTAATGGCATGGTGGCGGATCTCCCACTCCAAGCTCTCCATGATGTGCCCACCCCGCCGCACGAACATCGCAAACCAGTCGGTATCCTGAAACTTGTTGGCCAGCCCGCAGTTGATCAGGCTGGTCTTGCCCGTGCCCGACGCACCATACAGCAGCACCAGGTTGGTTTCGAAGACCAGATCATACAGAGCCTCGATCTCTGCATCTCGCCCGAAGAACTGGCCGCGGTCGCTCTTGTCGTAGGCATCGAGAAATTTGAAGGGACTCCGCATAGATTCAGTGAGCAGTGAGCAGTGAACAATGAGCAGTAAAGAGCATTTATCATTGACCATTGACCATTGAATCAAGCGATGGCTTTATCGATAAACATTTGAAACTGCTCTTTGAGTACATCAAAGGGTTCATCTTTGGTGTCGAAAAGATCGGAGTGGTCGGGCTGCTGCTTGTTGACGTTGTAATGGACGCTGAGGTAGACCAGGCTGTTGGCCTTCTGATGATGATAGAGGCAGATATTGGGTACCGGCTTGCCGGCGAAGGCGTTTTTGTCGATGATGAAGGGTGAGAGATTGAGGTATTCCTGCATGTCCTTGAGGTTGCGTACCACCAGTACCGAGTGGCTGTCGGTATAAACGGCCTGATCCTTTTCGCGGGAGCGGAGCAGTTCCTTGTCAAAGGCATTGAGCACCCCCAGTTGCATGCGAAACAAGGCTGCACGGTGGCGGGGCTTGAAAATGTTAATGTCTTTGACGGTGACCAGGCGATAGCGCGCCATGAAGGCAATCAGCTTGAGAAAAGCCGCCAGGCAAAACTCCGTTTCATTGCAGAGCTGTACCATCTCCTCGGCGGGCGTATCGCCCTGATTGACCCGCTGACGCATGCCTTCGAGAAAGCGATAGGCGTCGTAAGCATCGCCCTGTTGCTCCAGCATCTTGAACACCTCCTCCATCTCGGGGATGAAGGGGGTCAGGTTGTGATGGCGATACACCTCGCGGGCTTTGTCTATCAAAGCCACGAAGTCATAGGCATCTACATGAGTAGGAATGGAGGCAAAGGTACGCTGAAACTCCTCATCCAGCGAGATGCGCCCGTTAATCTTGGCGTCCCACAGCTCGGCCAGCAGGATGTAGCTGAGAAACTGCGAGCTGATCACGTAGGTGTACAGCAGTTGCTTCAGACGGGGCAGCCCAGGCTGATTCATCATGTCGGCGTTGGCCACCAGGATGCGAATCTGCGAGCCGATGGGCCAGGGAAAGTTCTTGATGATGATCTCGGGATACTCCCGCTTGTCGCGCTCCTCGCCAAATTCGTCCTCCATCTCGGCGTAGAGCTTCTTGTTGTACTGGGCCATGGCCTCCAGCACGGTCACGATGTAGTCGTTGACGTGATAATTCTCACTGATCGAGGAGCCAAAGTTGGCGGGCAGGGAGATCTTTTTGAAGTCGGGCAAGGCCCACTTGAGCACTTCCTCTGCGCCTTCGGTCTCGGGGCTCAGGTACAACCCCCAGGGAATGGCACCCTCATCGGCAGCCTGATCTTCCTCCCAGCTCAGGCTGCGCACCACACCCACGTTGCGGGTATCTTCGTAGCGGGTTTCGAGCAGGGCCAGGCCCTGGTCAAAGGCTGCTTTGAGGCTGTTGCCAGCCGACAAGGCCGCATAAAACTGGGTGGCAAATTCGCGCGCCTTGCTATCATTGATGGGCACGGAGGTGGCTACTACCGCTTTGACCCCAAAGCTGAGTAGCTTTTGTACCTGCCCGCGAGTAGAGCAGCCGTTGAGAAACACCAGCTTTAGCTCGGGCAAGCTACCTAGCAAACGCGCTAAGCCCTGAGAACCTGCATTTTGATCTTCCAGCCGCAAGTGCGTTCCGCTGGCATGCCCTCCGTAATGGAAAATATTGACCCTAGAGCCGTAGCGGTTCAGGTTATAAAAAAGGTCGTCGATATCAGCACTTTCCTCGCGGATCACCTCGATGTGCTGCTGGTCATGCCGGTCTTGCAGGGCGCGGAAAATATCCCGCCCCTCTTCCTTCAACATGGCCAGGTGAGAATCCTGATCATTGGCAAAGCTCAAAAATATGATCGGCCTTTGGCTCATATGCTAGGGGACAGGGTGAAACACAATGGCAACTCTCCTCCAAGTCATCAATCGAAAGTAGGACGATCCATCAGAACAATTTACTTCCTCCCTACACGAAATACAACTACTGGTGAAGTACAACTTATAAAACGCTCATTTAATTAACCATATTCTCCCGCTCAGAACCTCGATGGAGGCTTTCAGGCAGTAATTCGAGCCAATCGAGCGTCGAAGCCGGCTCCTGCCCCGTAGCGCGCATAGTAAGATACAGATCGGCCTCTGTGTTGAGGCCAGGTACCAAGAGGGCTACTTCGCGCCAAGGCTTTTTGCGTTGCGCGTAAATAGCCAACTCTGCCATCACTGGTCCCTGCGGGCTATCGCGCCGCACTTGTAGCACCCCAGCTCGCTCCGCCTTCAGCTTGATCCTCACCCCTGCTACCCCGCGCCAATCAAGGCGAGGCCAACCCAGCCAGGCCCCCTGCCGCAACCCGAACGCCACTTCTACGTCGCGATTTTCCCCCACTGTTCCCAGCCAGATGCCCGGGCCCTGCAAGGGAGCAGTTTCGACCTGCAAGCGCGGATGCTGCAGCAGCAGCGTCGCACGGCGGGTCAGGGGCGGCAGCGTATCTGCGCCCCCATCCGTGTAGGTCGCCACCAGCAAATACGTACTCCCGGCTGGCGCAGTCGCATTGCTCCGTACCCTTCCGGCCGTATCCAGGCGCTGCCCGGCCAGAGCCGGGTCGCCCAACGAGAGAATATAACGCGCCATGGCCCGAGTCTCCTCCATGCTGTGCTGTGGATGGGCCGCCATCAAGCGCTCACCCCAATGGCCATTGCCACCGGTAATGATCTTGCGCGCCAACATCTCCGCTGCGCTGTGGTCGCCCCGATGGCGCTCAGCGACGGCCCTGTAGCTCGGCCCCACGGACGATTGGGCCTCCGCGTGGCAGCTTTGGCAATCACTCTGCTGGACCAAACGCAGGCCACGCAATTGCTCAGGGTCGCCCTGCGGCAACTCTCCCTGACCCAGCAATACCTCCAAGTCGTGGCCATCAGCAGCAGCCACCCACTGTACCTGCAGCCGCGCCAGCTCGATGCCGTCTTGTTGCTCGTCTTCCGGGTCATGTACTTGCACCCGGTACATCTGTCGCTGACCAGGAAAGAAAAACTGCCGATTGCCTGTGTAGGTCAATTCGATCTCAGGCGGCGCGTTGCCCACCCGAATCTCGGCTTCCGCCATCGCCGTGTCCCCAGCCGCATCCACCACCAACAACTGCGGATGGTACACGCCTGGCCGCTCATAGGTAAAGCAGATATCCACGCCGCTATCTTCCGCCGCCGTGTCCTGGGTCAAGCGCCAGTAGTAGCGCAGGGTGGAGTCGAGCGCATCGAGGTCATAGCTTTGATAAGCCGAAAGATTGACCTGATGCGGAGCTGCACCATCGGGGGTATCCACGTACAGCTGAGGCACCGGCTGCCGGTTGCCGGGCGCAAAAGCAATGCGGATCAGTTGCGCCTCGGGGTTATTCATAAAGTAGTTGGCGCCATAGGTGAGCACATACAAAGCCCCTTCCGGCCCAAAAGCCACGTCGATAGGCTTACTGATGTCGACCTGAGGCAAGAAGGGCTCGATTTGTACCAATTGGCCGGTCGAGTCGAAGCTGGCCCACTTGAGCCAGGAGCGCGCCCATTCATAGAGCAGCAACTTACCTTCGTAATAGGCAGGAAAGCTGGCCTCAGTCGGCTGAGCGAGGCTTTTTCTACGAAAAACAGGCCCCGCCATGGCACTGCGCGAGCCCACGCCCAGCATAGGAAAGCTGTCGCTGGGGCCGTAAGGATACCAAATCATGGCCGGCCGGGCCGGGGGCAAGGTTTGCGAGCCAGTGTTGTGGGGCGAGGGGTTGACCGGGCGTAGTGGGTCAGGGTATGGCCCGATGGTATCCATCGCAAAGTCGCGCTCAGGGTAGGTAAGATTATCCGCGGTGAAATAGGGCCAGCCGAAGTTACCCGGTTGTCGCGCCTGATTGAATTCGTCGTAGCTCTGCGGGCCATAGCGGCTGCTGTCGCCGCCGTCGGGGCCTACATCGCCCCAGTAGAGCCAGCCCGTCTCGGCATCGACCGCGAGGCGAAAGGGATTGCGGCAGCCCATGGCGTAGATCTCGGGGCGGCCTTGCGAGCCGTCGGGCGGGAAGAGATTGTCGGCCGGAATCTCATAGCTCGGTAGCGAATCGTGGGGGCGAATACGCAAAATTTTGCCCCGCAGGTCATGGGTGTTGGCCGAGGATTTTTGCGCGTCGAATGGCCCCCTGCCCGGTCGCTCGTCGATGGGGGTATAGCCATCCGATGCTTTGGAGCTGGTATTGTCACCGGTCGAAAGCCAGAGGCAGCTATCGGGCCCAAAGGCGATATCGCCACCCGAGTGGCAGCAGGTTTCGCGCTGCACGGGCACCTCCAGGATGATTTGCTCTGAAGCAAGATCGAGTGAATCGCCTAGCCAGCGAAAACGCGACAGGGTTTGGGGGCGCTCACACGCCGAGCCCGGCGAATAGTAGAGATAAACCCAATGGCTCTGGACGAAGTCAGGGGCCAACGCCAGCCCTAGCAGGCCATCTTCGTAGTTGCCACGGGTGCAAACGTCGTAGCGGTGAATCACCCGGCTACGCTCGGTGGCCGGATCGTAGAGCTTCATGCGCCCCTTGCGCTCGATGAGCAGCACCCGCCGATCGGGTAGCACCGCCAGTTGCATAGGTTCATCCAGGTCGAACTCATCCAGCACCTCCACGGTGAAGCGTTCATCCTGCGGAGCCAAGGGCACCCGACAGCGCCCGTAGTCGTAGGCATTGTCGCCCATCGCGTAGACCACGCTGCGCTGCAAATAACGGTCGAAGCCTGGTCGGGCGACCAAATTGGCCAGTGAATCCATTCGTACCAAGCGCCCTCCGTCGTAGGGATAGGCCGAAAAGGCCATGGTTGAGGCTTCAGATACACGGTCCGCCACGGCCTGGACGGAGATCGAATCAGCGCGGAAGGTATCGACCGCAGGGCCAGCCAGTCCTTTTTGCAACCAGGGCCAATCCAAGGGGCTGCGCAGCGAGCCATCTAGCCAAAGGAGGCCATTGCTGCTTTGCAGATAGCGCTGCAGGTGATTTTGCTGCTGGGGGGAGAGTGCTTCACCCGCCCAGCCCAGCATGACCACGGCGCTGTAGCTGAGCAGGCTATCTTCGTGAAGGTAACGCAGATCCTGGGTATGCCTCAGAGTAAGGTAACCCGTGTCAGTCATGGTGCACAGGGCTGCTTCCAAGGTCTCGGCTAGAGTTGCTTGTACCTGGGGCTGGGTAATGAGCAACACGGTCTGGGCCACACGCTGGACCCGGCTGCTAACTGGCTCCGGCTGGCAACTACTCAAAACCATTAGCCAGGCCATGAGGCCCAGCCAGGACGAGAGGATTCGATTCATGGTGAAAATTAGGAAAAAGAGCGGCATTTTCCCTCAGGCTTCCAGGAATCGACGCCTAAGGAACGCGGACGAAATAGATAGGTATGGTTGGGCAGAGATTTTTGGTGAAGACAAGGAAGGAAAACCGAGCATAGCGAGCTGTGCGAGGCTTTTTCTGGCGCTTCTGACGCAGGATTCACGGAGAAGATCAATCAGGCATGTGAAGTTATTCTGGTCGCGTCCCTAAGGCTTAGTAACGATCCAAAAATAAGTAATGCCGCTACGCTTGATCCTTCGCACCATGGCTGCGTCAGAAAAACCTTCCTTAGCTCGCTAAGGTCGGCTTTTTATTCGAGCCTGGGGCCCTTTGTCCCAGCCTCTCATGGCCCTGGCACGAATTCTCTGCGCGAAATCGGCATGTTATTTTTCTCGCGTTACTTAGGTTGAGCGCCGATCTTGAGGCTAAAGGTAAAGGTCGTCCCCTGCCCGGGGATGCTCTCGGCAGTGATTTGCTCGCCGTGCATCTTGAGCAAGTGCTTGCAGATGGCTAGCCCTAATCCGGTGCCGCCCTTTTCGCGCGAGCGACTTTTGTCTACCCGATAAAAGCGGCGAAAGATCTTGTCTAACTCTTGGGGATCGATACCCGGCCCATTGTCTTGCACACTGATGTAGAGCTTTTGCTCGTGGGCTACGAGGCCAATGGTGATGCATCCCTCCTGATCGCCGTACTTCACTGCATTGTCGACCAGGTTGATCAGCACCTGCTGTATGCGCTCGCGGTCGGCCAGTACGCGGGTATGCTCGTGGCCATTGGCCTCGATGCCGCAGCTGATGTTGCGGCGCTTCTTGGTGAACTTGTATTCCAGTGAGTCGATCACCTCCTGCACCAGATCGTAGATCTCAAACTTGCGAATGCGCAGCTCCATTTCGCCCGACTCGGCTTGGGTGATGATCAGCAGATCCTGCACCAGATTGGAGAGGCGATCGGCGTTTTTCATGGCTTTTTTGAGGAACTTCAACCGCACCCGATCATCCTCGATGGCGCCATCCATCAGGGTGTGAATGAAGCCCTGCACCGCAAAAATCGGCGTTTTCAGCTCGTGCGACACTTCGCCCAAAAACTCCCGCCGAAAGTTTTCCATGTCCTTGAGCTTTTTGATCTCCCGCTGATTGAGCACGGTGAGGCTCTTGAGCCTGCGAAAGACGATCCATTCCAGCGAGACCACCAACGCCAAAAAGCTGATGAAGAAAAAGCCTAGACACTCATACAGCGTCGAGCTAGCCAGGCTCACCCCCAATTGATGCATCAAAGCGTAAACCACCGTCAACGCGAGCGCCAGATAGAGCGAAACCATGATGGATGAAGGGAGCTTGGGGTTCATAACAGGGATCAGGGATCAGGGATCAGGGAACAGGGAACAGTGAACAATGAACAGTGATCAGTGATCAATAGGGTGAACAGGGATCAGTGAACAATGAACAGTGATCAGTGATCAGTGATCAATAGGGTGAACAGGGATCAGGGATCAGTAGGGTGAACAGGGATCAGGGATCAGTAGGGTGAACAGGGATCAGTGATTAGTAGGGTGAACAGGGATCAGTGATCAGTAGGGAGGAACAGAGAACAGAGAACAGTGATCAGCGGGAAAGAACAGGGAATAGTAGGATGATCGGGGCTTGTCCTGAGCGAGGAACGAGATTCGGGATGATCGATTCCGAATTACGAGTCACCCATTCCGAATTCCTATAGCCCATATTTATTCATTTTGCGGTAGAGGGTGGTGCGCCCCAGGCCCAGTTCTTTGGCGGCCTGACTGATATTGCCTTGATGCTTGTGAATAGCGGTCATGATGGCCTTGCGCTCGACTTCTTCGAGATTGAGATCGGCTTCAGGCTCAGTGTCCTGAGAGGCTTCCGGCGGTTCGGGGGGAATGAGGCTTTCGGCGTCTTCCATGATCACGGCCCGCTCTAGGGCATGCTGTAGCTCGCGGATGTTGCCCGGCCAGCTATACTGCTCCAAGCGCCGGATCACCGCCGGGGGAATGGCAAAACTATCTCGATGGTACTTGTCGGTATAGATGGTCAGAAAGTGATGGGCGAGCATGGCCACATCACCCTGCCGCTCGCGCAGGGGAGGCAGTTCCAGCTCCACCGTGTTGATGCGATAAAGCAAATCCTGCCGAAAGGTCGTTTCCTGCACCATCTGATAGAGTGGCAGGTTGGTGGCGCAGATCAGGCGCACATCCACCGAGATACTGTGATTGGAGCCAACGCGGGTGATGGTGCGGCTTTGCAGGGCGGTGAGCAGCTTGGCTTGCAAAGGCAACGACAGGTTGCCGATCTCATCGAGAAACAGCGTCCCTCCCTGGGCTGCTTCGAAGCGACCCGCCCGGTCTTCTCTCGCGTCAGTAAAGGCTCCCTTTTTATGGCCAAAAAGCTCTGATTCGAAGAGCGACTCAGAGATGGCCCCCAGGTCTACGTGGATAAAGGGCCCATCTCTACGATCAGACTTGAGATGCAAGGCGCGAGCGGCTAGCTCCTTGCCAGTACCATTTTCGCCCAGGATCAGCACGTTGGCGTCGGTGCCGGCCACCTTATCCACGGTCTGAAACACCCGCTGCATGGCAGGCGATTCACCGATGATTTGCGGCTCGGCTATCGTGCCCTGGGGGCTAGCGGCAGCCTTAGCGGCGCTATCGCTGGCCCCGGGCAGGAGCGGCGTGGGATTTTGCAGAGCAGACAAGACCGTGGCTTGCAGGGCTTCGTTTTCCCAAGGCTTGACCACAAAGTCAGTGGCTCCCTCTTTCATCGCCTTGACTGCGAGGCTGATATCGCCGTAGGCAGTCATCAGCACCACGTGGGTGTGGGGGGCAGCCTTGCGGATTTTTTTCAGCCAGCGTAGCCCCTCCTTACCACTGGTAAAGCCCGCCGTAAAGTTCATGTCCAGCAGCACCAGATCGTAGCGAGTTTCCTGCAACAAATTCGAGATCAGGTGGGGGTTGCTCTCCGTCTGAATATCACTCACCTTCTGCTTCAGCACCATGTTGGCTGTGAGCAGGATGTCGGTGTCGTCGTCTACCACCAGAATGTGCGCCTTGACTTTTTTGGCCATGAAGAGAAGGGCAGTTTGACCTATTGGTCAAAGATAGCCAAGGGAGTGATTTTTCCCAATGGCTGACTGCTTCCCCTTACCCCAAAAAGCCGAGGTCCATGCGCTGATCGAGCAGCCAGCCGGTGAGGCTACATCTGTCGCGCTGGGTGGGCAGCACCTCGTGCTCCAGCAATTCGCTGCGAAATACCACCAGCCGATTGAGTAAAGGAGTAAACCGCTCGTGGCTGCCGTCAGGCAAATAAATCACCAGATGCCCGCCATCGCTCTCCTGCCAGTCGGGATTGAGATAATAGATAAAGGTGAGCTTGCGGTGGTCGTCGGTGCGAAATTGGTCGAGGTGCCGCTCGTAGTGCGTACCAGGCGGATAGACGGTAAAGTGGGCTTCTAGGTCTTTGAGGCCGAGGTAGCAACTGCGGTTGAGGTACTGGCTGAGCTGCTGCATGCGGCTGAAAAATTCGCGCACCTCGGAAATGCTACTCTGCTCCTCGATCCAGTGAATGTGATCGCCGCGCTTGCTGCGGTCTATCTGGTGATCAGCATCCTTGCCGATGCCTGCTCGCTTGAAGGTATTTTGCTGGTAGCTGCTGAGCAAATGCTGACGAATGCAGAGAGCCTGCTCGGTCGGCAGCCAGCCGTCGACCCAGGTGTAGCCTTGGTTGGCCAAAGCATCGGCCATGGGGTCGAGGCGATCAGGGGTAAGAAAAGGGGGGATTTGCATCAGAGAAACAGAAAACGAGTAAGCGACTCCACTGATCGCGAGACCTGTTCTCGTCCTCATGTGGGAAAAAGCCTCTTAATATACAGCCATTCTGCGAATAAATCCGACCAAAAAATGGGGGAAAATCTACCGGCAAGCTACCTTTGGGTCGAATTGGTACTCACAAAGACTACTCTCCCTATGATCGATTCGTATGAGCGCGTTGCGGTGGTTGGTGCCGGGGCGATGGGCAATGGCATTGCCCACGTATTTGCCCAGCACGGCTACGATGTCCATCTCATCGAGGTCTCCGCTGCGGCCCTAGACAAGGGCCTGGCTACAATCTCGACCAACCTGGATCGGCAGGTCAAGAAGGAAAAAATCACTCCCGAGGAAAAAGCGGCGGCGCTGGGCCGTATCACGGGCTATACCGACCTGGCTGAGGGCGTGGCTGATCGCCAGTTGGTGGTGGAAGCCGCCTCGGAGCAGCCCGAGCTAAAGCTGAAAATCTTTCAGACCCTGGATCAGGAAGCCCCGGCAGAAGCTCTGCTATGCAGCAACACTTCATCCATTTCCATCACCAAAATCGCCGCCGCTACCCAGCGCCCTCGCCAGGTGATCGGGATGCACTTCATGAATCCGGTGCCAGTGATGAAGCTCGTGGAAGTGATCCGGGGCTATGACACCAGCGACGAGACCACCGATCAGGTGCTGGCCGTGGCCAAAGACTTGGGCAAAACGCCCGTTCCTGCCCACGACTATCCGGGCTTCGTCAGCAACCGCATTTTGATGCCCATGATCAATGAGGCCATTTACACCTACTACGAGGGGGTAGCTGGCGTCGAAGAAATCGACACCATCATGAAGCTGGGCATGGCCCACCCCATGGGGCCACTTACTCTGGCTGATTTCATCGGGCTGGACGTGTGCCTCTGGATCATGGAGGTGCTCTACGAAGGCTTTGGCAACCCCAAGTACGCCCCCTGTCCGCTGCTAAAAAACATGGTGACTGCCGGGCACTTGGGCCGCAAGAGTGGCAAGGGATTTTACGACTACCAACCCTAGCCATTAGTTTCGACCCGGAAGACGTGGGGTGGAATTTGGGGGCCTGCTTCGTCCCCCTTTGATCAGAGAGACTTGAAAAGTCCTTGAATTTGAAGTATCTTCAAATTAATGTTTGATTATCCAACCCCCTTAGTCATGAACTACGACGAAATGTATCCCAAGGTCGCCGACCAGGAAATCCAGAAGCGAGAGAGCCTGGCCCAGCGCGGATTAGCCTTCGAAGCGTTTTCGATCCCGATACCCAGAGAGTCATACACCTTAGATGGCTTCTTGTGCCGCCGCAGCAAAGATGAAGAAAATACGTACTTCGTCGATGAGCGCGTGGATAAAGATATGGTGGTCATGCACTTCACTGTGGGCTACCTCCACGGCGATCTGCCTACCCTGGTACACCCCAAGCCCAACTACCGGGTGTCGACCAACTTTCTGATTGGGCGAGATGGCACCATCTATCAGCTCTTCAGCTCCGCACAGTGGGCCTACCATCTAGGAAAATCCGCCGTGGGTGGCAATTCTCACAACAGCCGCCGCTCGGTGTCTATCGAGCTGAGCAACCTAGGCCCCCTGCAACTCAATGGCAGCCGCTTGCAGAACGTCTACAAAGGCGACTACTGTTCTCTGAGCGACCAAGACGCTTACATCAAGCTCGATCAGCCCTATCGTGGCTTTCAATACTACATGACCCACACCGAGGAGCAATATGAGAGCCTGATCATTTTGTTGCGCTACCTCACCAGTGTCTACGACATTCCGCGCAGCTTTTTGCCCGAGGCCAAGCGCATGGTGCCCTTTGGCAGCTCAAGCGAGGCGCGCGCCTTCCAGGGGATTTCGACCCACGTCAATTTTCGCAAAAGCGGTAAGTACGACATTGGCCCTGCTTTTGAATGGCAGAAAGTCATCGCTGGGGTAATGGCTGATACCTTCCAGCCCAAACCTAAGCTGCGCGGCCGCAGTGCCTTTGCCCCTCAGCCGGAGGTAAATTCGGTAGAAGAACTCGAAACGACCATCGAGAAGCATATGAGCCCGCCTCCCTTTGATGCTTCGCTTTACGGCGAAGAAGGTCAAGAACCCTTCGACCCGATGACCGATCCGCCTATGGCCACCACAGAATGAGCCACACCTGTTGCTTGATGAAAAGAGCGATCAACCCTGGATTTTTGGGTTGATCGCTTTTTTAGGGATTGGCAAACCCATCGCGAATAACCATGCGCTCGGTTACCACCTTTGGCAAAAGATTCGCAGTTTTGGCCGAGACACTTAATTTTCCTCGCCAATCATCTATCACAAATCGCATGAAACCCACCCTTTTGATCCTTGCTGCCGGTATGGGCTCCCGCTACGGCGGCCTCAAACAGCTCGACCCAATGGGCCCCAACGGCGAAACCATCATCGAATACTCCGTCTATGACGCCATCCAAGCGGGCTTTGGCAGGGTCGTGTTCGTCATTCGTCGCGACATCGACGCGGCTTTTCGCAGCGCCCTAGGCGACAAGTTTGCCCGCCACATCGAGGTCGACTATGTACATCAAGAACTCGACAATGTGCCCGCTGGCATAGAGATGCTCGCCGAGCGCAGCAAACCCTGGGGTACTGGCCACGCCGTACTGGTGGCCGCCGACAAAGTCAAAGAGCCCTTTTTGATGATCAACGCCGACGACTTTTATGGCCGTGAGGCGTTCGAAACCGCCGCCGATTTTCTCAAGCAAGCCAAGGTAATCGCCGACACCTGGTGCCTGGTGGGCTATCAGGTCCAAAATACCCTCTCAGAGCACGGCACCGTCTCACGCGGCACCTGCCAGGTCGATGAAGGCGGTTTTCTTACCCACATCGTGGAGCGCACCAAGATCGGCTGGGAAGGAGAAAAAATCGTGGACTTCGCCTCTGACTTCAAAGAGGAAATAGCCCCCGAAGCGCCCGTCTCTATGAACATGATGGGCTTTACCCCGACGGTCTTCGATGCCTGCCGTGCATACTTCACCGAGTTTATGCGCGAGCGCGCCCATGAGCCCAAGTCGGAGTTTTACATCCCCGAAGTGATGGGCCGCGCCATCCTGGAAAAACGAGCCACCGTACAGCTCCTCAGCTCTGACGCGCAGTGGTTTGGGGTTACTTACAAGGAAGACAAGCCTATCGTGCAAGCAA